>CADCWH010000101.1 GCA_902806395.1 uncultured Thermomicrobiales bacterium
GCCCTGCTCCAGAACGGGGCCCAGGCCGTCTCGATCCAAGACGAGCTGGAAGAGCAGCAGTCCCAGGCCAATGGGTTCCTCTACATCATCCAGGGGTTCATGGGGCTCGGCCTCCTGGTCGGCGTGGCGGCCGTCGGGGTGATCTCGTTCCGGGCCGTGGTCGAGCGGAGGCAGCAGATCGGGATGCTGCGGGCGCTTGGCTACCAGCGCTCGATGGTCGGCCTGAGCATGATCATCGAGACCCTCTTCGTGGTCACGATCGGGGTCGTCACCGGACTGGTCCTCGGGCTGACCCTGGCCTACCAACTCTTCACCAGCGACGATTTCGGCGGCCCCGATGCTGACTTCGTGATCCCCTGGTCGATCGTCGTGGCGATCCTCACCGTCACCGTGCTCGCGGCCCTGGCGATGACCTGGGTCCCTTCCCGGCAGGCTTCCCGGCTCGCCCCGGCGGAGGCACTCCGCTACGAGTAACGGTGACCGGGCGACCGTGGCACGGTGGTCAATCGGCCGGGGATTCGTCCCCGGCCGGTGCCATGTACCGGGCGATCGCGTCGCAGCGGGCCGCCATCCGGAAATCATTGCGATGGAGTCCGCCGATGGCGTGCGTCCACCAGGTGACGGTCACGGTGACCGCCGCCCGGCCCCACCGTAGGCTGATCGCCGGGTGATGGTCCTCGGCCTCGGCCAGGGCGCCGACCCGGGCGACGAAGGCGAGCGCGGCGGTGAAGTCGGGGAACGGGAACGGGCGCCGGAGGCGGTCGACCCCGTCCCGTTCGATACGCTCCCACGCCGGGACGGCCACCAGGAGCGCCGCCAGGTCAGCGCCCGTCACCCGTGGGGAGCCCGGGCGGCACGCCTCGCACGGCTCATTCGCCAGTCGCGCGTCCATGGTCCCCTTTCTCCGATCGGGAGGCGTCGTGCCGATGCCGACCCGTGATCGGGACGCGCTCCCCCGGCGTTTCGGCGCGGTGTCGACCCGATGCGGTCCCGTTCACCATTGGAGGAACGACACCGGTCCCAACTCCTGACCGCCGGGGAGGGTGACGCGGCCGGAGGTGAAGTTCACCGCGGTGGTCAGGCTGCCCCGGCGCGTGATCCTGACCCCGCGGGGCAGGTCCATCGTTTCGATCCCGAGTTTGCCACACGCGCCCCGGAGGATCTCCGATACCAGGGTGGGGGCCCATGCCCCGATCGTGGTGACGTTGCCCTTCCGGACCACCGCCGGTTCCGTCGCCATCGGCCCGTCGTCGTAGCGGGTGAGCACGTCCGCGAGTGTGTCCGGGGCGTACGCGTCGTAGCACTCGGCCCAGACCGTCACCTCATGCCCACCGGCGTGCTGGACGAGCCCCGGCCGGAGACCGTCGACATTCATCAGCGACCACCCCACCAACGTCCGCAGCGGCCCGGGCGCCCCGTCTTCTGGGACGCGACCGGTGAGCGTGCGGTACGCGGTCCGGGGGCCGAAGATCACTCGCGCGTGGCGGGCGACCTCTGTCAGGTGAGCGGCCCGCTCCGCACTCATCAGGTGCAGGGCGGGTGCGACGACCAGCCGGTACGCGGAGAGGTCGCGGTCCGGGTGCAGGATGTCGACATCGAGGCCCAGTCCCCGGAGGGCGACATAATATTGGAGCACTTGGCCCCAATAATTGGCTCCCTCGCTGTGTGGCTGGACGTCGTAGGCCCAGAGGCTCTCGTAGTCGTGGAGCAGGGCGACCGGTGTCCGGGTGGGCTCGTTGGCGCGGCCCGGCAGCTCGAGCGAGCGTAACTCGGTGAGCCCCCAGTCGTCGGATTCATCGTGGCGGATCAGCCCCGAGTGCATGAGTTCCTGCGCCATCGTCGCCGCTCGCCAGCGGAAGTAACTGACCGTGCTGGCCCCGTGGGCGTGGGCCTGAGCCGTCCAGACGGCCACCGAGCCGGGAGAGGGGAGGGGGTTTGATGGTGCCCAATTGACCTGGCCGCACTGCTGCTCCATCACCCAAAAGGCGCGGCCCGTTCCGTCCTCATCGTGGAGGAGATTTCGGTAGAGGTCGTGATTAAAGCCGATCAGGTCCGGCTCACCCGTCCGGGCGAAGCGGATCTTCACGTCCTCGGGTTCGTCGGATCGGTCGAGCATACCGGTCGGGTAGTTGTCCCACGAGACGAAGTCCAGCCCCTCGGCGGCCCGGTAGTGGTCGAAATCCGAGAAGAAGATCATGAAGTTGTGGGTCACCCATCGGCCGGGCGACAGCTCGCGCAAGATGGCGACCTGCTCGGCCTGGAACTCCGCCACCATGTCACTGGCGTAGCGGGCGAAGTCGAGGACGTGGGAGGGGTTCGGCTCGGTCACGGTCAGGTTCGGCGGCAGGATCTGGTCCCAGGACCCGTATTCCTGACTCCAGAAGACGGCGCCCCACGCCTCGTTCAGCGCGTCAAGCGTCCCGTATCGCCGGGTCAGCCACTCTCGGAAGGCAACCTGGCTGGCCGGACCGTAGGAGCGGGTGGTGTCGTGGCAGCCGAACTCGTTGTCGGTCTGCCAGCCGACGACGGCCGGGTGCTGGCCATAGCGCCCCGCGATCTCCCGGGTGATCCGCCGGCTGTGCGCGCGGTAGACCGGGCTGGCGTGGTCGTAGTGCTTGCGCGAGCCGAACTGCCGGACCCGACCCTGGGCGTCGACCGGCAGGATCTCGGGATGGGTCCGGACGAGCCAGGCCGGCGGCGTCGCGGTCGGAGTGCAGAGCACGACCCGGAGTCCCTCCGCGTGCAGGGTCTCGATCGCCTCGTCGAGCCATTCCCAGTCGTAGCGCCCCGGCTCCGGTTCCATCCGGCTCCAGGCGAACTCGGCGATCCGGACGTA
>CADCWH010000102.1 GCA_902806395.1 uncultured Thermomicrobiales bacterium
CCGGTCAGGCGGGACACGAGGTAGGCGCCGGTGTCGACGATCGCGTCGGCCTTGGCGGCGATCTCCGGTTCCCGCTCCACCAGCCAGCGCAGCTTCGGGAGCGACTGCGTCATGGATGGTGGCCGGCCGGTCAGGCGGTGGAGACGATCGTGGCCGACCAGTCGATTGAGGGTCGCCAGCTGGTCCCGGGACCGCTCATCGAGCCAGAGGATGGCGGGTCGGAGCGGATTGCCAGCGGCATCCAGGGGAACGAAGGTCTCGCGCTGGTGGGTGACGCAGAGGGCGGCGATCCGGTCCAGAGAGACGCGTCCACCGAGCTCGCGGACGGCGGTGAGCGTGGCCTCCCACCATGTCCTGGCGTCTTGTTCTCCCCACCCCGGCTCGGGTGATTGGGTCGTGAGGGGTGCGCGGCCCTCGGCGACCGCCGTGCCCGCCCGATCCCAGGCGACGGCCTTGCTGGCGGTGGTGCTGCAGTCGATGCCCAAGACGAGGTCGGGGTGGGGCAGGGGCGCGGTGGACATGGTGAACACTCCCGAGGCGAGGGCGGCAAGGTGGCCGGCGAGTCACGGGGACGCGATACCCGCCGGGGCGAGTCTGTCGCTCGGGTGGAGATGTCCGGCATGGGGCCGACTGCCTTGACAGACGGTCCGGCGCTGCTACTGTTGACCCGAAGCATTGCACACCCGTGCAATCGTTGCACGAATGGACGGCCAGGCCATTGCGGGGCCGATCTTACTTGGGAGAGTGACCGTGCGAGCCGCCCTGTTCTATGGCCCCGGCGATGTGCGTCTCGAATCGTACCCCGACCCGCACCCGGGACCGGGTGAGGTCACCGTCAAGATCGAGCGGGCCCTGACCTGTGGCACCGACCTCAAGACGTACCGCAGGGGCCACCCGACCATCATCCAGTTCACGCCGACCCCGTTCGGGCACGAGTTCGCGGGTGAGATCGTCGCGGTCGGGGAGGGAGTCGATTCCGGGCGATGGCCGGTCGGGACGCGGGTGGTGGCGGCGAACAGCGCCCCATGCCACCGGTGCCACTTCTGCCGGATCGGACGGGAATCGCTCTGCGAGAACCTGGAGTACCTCAACGGCGCCTACGCCGAGTACATCACGGTGCCGGCCCGTATCGTCGCGGCTAATCTGTACGCGATCCCGGACGGGATCCCGGCGACCACGGCGGCCCTGACCGAGCCCTTGGCCTGCGCGGTCCATGGCATCGACGCCAGCGAGATCCGGGTCGGGGACACCGTGGTCGTCAACGGGGCCGGCCCGATCGGCTTGATGTTTGTCCGCCTCGCGACGATGCGGGGTGCGCGAGTCATCTGCTGCGACCTCGGCGCGGGACGGTTGGCGGTGGCGCGGGAGTTGGGTGCCGCCGAGACCGTGCTCGTGACACCCGGGTTGGACCAAGTGGAGGCGGTCAAGTCCCTGACCCCGGACGGCCGCGGCGCGGATGTCGCGATCGAGGCCGTCGGATTGCCGGAGGTCTGGGAGATGACGGTCCGAATGGTCCGTAAGGGCGGCACGGTCAACCTGTTCGGCGGCTCGCGGAGCGGGACGAGCTTCGCGATCGACACCGGATGGCTGCATTACGGGGAACTGACGGTGAAGGGGGTGTACCACCACACGCCGTCGTACGTCGAGACGGCGTTCCGGCTCCTCTGCGACGGGTCCGTGCCGGCCGCGCCATTCATCAGCGGCGAACGGCCGCTCGACGGGGTGATCGGTGCCCTGGAGGCGATGGGGCGTCAAGAGGGGATCAAGTACGCGATCGTCCCGTGATATGGAGCTTCGTCTCGAGGGCGTCGGTACGCGCACCACATACTGTCTAAGAACAAACGCGGTAGGCTTGGCCGAGAGACCGACACAGCGGGTGACCAGCGCGCGGGGGCGGACGCGATGCACGGAGACGGATCGGTGATCGAGACGGGCCATGAGGGGCCGGGGGATCGGCGCCCCGGTGGGCCGACCGACGATGGCGCCTACGACCTGATCGTGATCGGGGCAGGGATCAATGGGGCGGGGATCGCCCGGGATGCCGCGCTCCGCGGCCTCAAGACGTTGCTGCTTGACCAGGGAGACCTGGCGAGCGGGACGACGAGTTGGTCGAGCCGCCTGATCCACGGCGGCCTGCGCTATCTCGAGTACCGAGAGGTCGGATTGGTCCGGGAGTCGCTACGGGAGCGAGAGCGACTGCTCAAGCTCGCCCCGCACCTGGTGCGCCCGCTGCCGCTGATGATCCCGATCTATACCGGGGACCGGCGCGGTCCATTGCTGATCCGAGCCGGAATGGTCGCCTACGACCTCCTCTCGTTCGACAAGTCGTTGCCCCGGCACACGATGTACTCGGCCGAGGTGGCGCTGACCCGTGCCCCGGGACTGCGACGCGAGGGATTGCGCGGTGCGGCCGTCTACTACGATGCCCAGGTGCCGTTCGCCGAGCGGCTGGCCGTCGAAAATGCCCTCGATGCCCGGGACCACGGCGCGGACGTGCGGACCTACTGCCGCGTCGACCGGCTCCTGCTCGCGACCGATGGTCGGACCGTGCGGGGCGTCGTCTTCACCGACCTGCGCGGTGGGGGAACGCATGAGGCGACCGGGAGGGTGACGATCAACGTCGCCGGACCGTGGGTCGACCGGTTGTTGACCGGACACGGTGACGTGGCGCGGACGCCGATGATCGGGGGCACCAAGGGGAGCCACATCGTCGTCGGTCCATTCCCGGGCGCCCCGCGGGATGCCCTCTACGTCGAGGCGAAGCGGGACGGACGGCCCTACTTCGTGATCCCTTGGAACGGGCTCTACCTGATCGGGACGACCGATGTCCGATTCACCGGTGACCTCGATCGGGTCGTGGCCACCGAAGAAGAGATCGAGTACCTGATCGAAGAGACCAACCGCGTCATCGCCGGGGCGGACCTGACCCGGGACTCGGTCCTCTACACCTACTCCGGGGTCCGCCCGCTGCCGTACCAGGCCGCTGGCTCCGAGGGCTCGATCACCCGGCGACACGTCGTCCGAGATCACGCGCCGGACTTCGACTGCCTGCTATCGGTGATCGGTGGCAAGTTGACGACCTATCGCAGCTTGGCAGAGCACGCCGTCGATGCCGTCGTGGCGAGATTAGGGCGGACAGCCATTCCCTGCACGACCGCGATCGAGCCGCTGCCGGGGGCCAAGTTGGACAACGGGCAGGATTTCGAGACATCCCGGAAGCTCTTCGTGGCCCAGACCGGGAGAACGAACGCGACGCCAGCGGTGGCGACCCACTTGTTCGACATCTACGGGGTCCGGGCCCGCGCCGTCCTTGACATCGCCGAACGCGATCCCTCTCTGCTCGAGCCTCTCGCTCCGGGTTCCGTGACGATCCGGGCCGAGGTGGTTTTCGCTTTCCAGGAGGAAATGGCCCTGACGCTCGGCGACGTGCTGCTGCGCCGCACGATGGTCGGCCTAGGGCCGGAGACCGGCGTCGGGATGGACGCTGCGGCCGCCGAGGTCGCCGTCCGGTACTGCGGCTGGGATGAGGCCAGGGCCCGGGCCGAGGTGCGTGCCTACCGAGA
>CADCWH010000103.1 GCA_902806395.1 uncultured Thermomicrobiales bacterium
CAGCGACCACACGTCGGGTCTGCCTCGGCGATGCCCTGGGGATGCAGCGCGGCGGTTCGGGGCACCCAGATCCTGCTGCGGCGGGCGGAGCGGAGCACGTCGGAACGGGCGGCGAACCGGATCCGTTCTCTGGTGGATCGCCCGATGCAGCCTCGCCGCGTCACTCGCCGGTGAGCCAGGACTCCGCGTCCGAGCGGAGCCCGGCCAGGCGGTCACGGGCATCGGCCCAGGCCTCGGCGGCGACCCCCTCCTGGACGGCGACGATCCCTGGCTCGGCAATGTGGCCGGAGACGGTCTCGCCGTCCAGGGTCGTCCGGACCGGCCACCAGGTCAGGCCGTCGGCCGCCTCAGCAGGGCCGGTGACGTCCAACCGGGTGCCCCGTTCGAGCGGGGCCAGGGGAACCGTGTCCAAGCCGGGCCCGGCCCGCATGGTGTAGACGTCCTCGACGACGCGGGCCGTCGCTCCGGCCTCCAGGGACGCGGTCCGGGTAAATAGGGCTTCGGGACCGCGCAGCGCGACCAGGAGACCGGCCAATACGACATTGGCCAGCAGGAGAAGGAAGGCCAGGCGGGCGGCCAGGCGACGGAGCCACCGCGTCCGCCGCACGACCCGCCCCCCGACCCGATAAGGCAGGCCGAGGAACCGGGCGGCGCGGCCTCGCCGGGGTCGCTCCTCGATCACCACCCACGGCGGCGAACTGGCCACCGCGCCCGGATCCGGGCCGGATGGTCGGCTGGCCGACCCGCCGCCGTCTGGGGGAGACGCATCACCGCCCGGCGCACCGGTGAAGGATCGCCAGGGATCGACGGGCACGGGTCGCCGGAACCCGCCCGGGATCGGTGATCGGGGGCGAGCGGGGGGAACGTCGATCAGGGACACCGGAGCGGTGGTGGCCGAACTGCTGAGGGTACGGTCCTCAACGGCCGCCCGGAACAGGCGGGCGAAGGCCGGGGCAGCACGGTAGCGGTCGGCGGGTGCCTTGGCCAGTGCCCAACCGACCACGTCGTCGAGCGACTCGGGCAGGTCCAGGTCCGGCCGGGCAAGGCTGAGGGGACGGGGGGCGAGATGGAGGTGCGCCTCGATCACCTCCCGTTTGGCCCGACCGTCGCCCTCGGTCGAGAATGGGGGGGAGCCGGTCAGCAGTTCATAGACCACGCAGCCGAGGGCGTAGGTGTCGGCGGCGGGTCCGAGCGGTTCGCCGGCGGCCTGTTCCGGCGAGAGGTAGGCCGCCGTGCCGAAAGTGAGGCCGCCGATCGCCTCCTGGACCGTGCCAGTCGTCTGGGCCAGGCCAAAATCGATCAGCTTGACGATGCCCTGGGCCGTGACGAGGACGTTCCGGGGATTGACGTCGAGGTGGACGACGCCGCGACCATGGAGGTCGGCCAGCGCGTCGGCGATCTGGTCCAGGACGTTGGCGACGTCAGCGGGCGCGAACACGCCATTCTGGTCGAGCAGGTCCCGCAGTGACCGCCCATCGACCAACTCGTGGACGGCCCAGCAGGCGTCGGTCTCCTGGTAGAAGTCGAAGACGCGGGCGATGTTGGGGTGGGCGGCGAAGGCCTGGAGGCGGGTCTCGTCCCGGAACCGGGCTCGCAGGGCGGGGTCCTGGCGATACTCGGTGCGCAGGGTCCGCATCGCGACGCCGCGACGGGTCCGCAAGTCGCGCCCACGGTAGACGGTGGCCATCCCCCCGGCGCCGAGCAGGTCATCGAGGTCGACCTCGTAGCGACCATTGACCACAAGCCTGTTGGGCGGCCCACCGCGCGACGGCCCGGTCGGACCATCCAGGCGACTCGTGGCGGTGACGCTCTCGACCATCCCCGTCACCCCCGCGTCGCGCCTGCCCGGCCCGGAACCGAACCCATACTGTACATGACGAAGGCGGGCCGTCGCCCGTCCGGCGGGTCACCTGACCTGGACAGCGGCCGCATCCGTATCCACCGCTGGACTGGGGTGACCTCGTCCCTAACCAGGACGGCGGGGGTCAGGCGGCTTCCCCCGTTCGATCGACCCACTCCCACGGGGAGTCCGGCGCGCGACGCAGCAAGACCCAGCCGTTGGTGAAGCTGACGACATCGACCGGGTCGGTGGGGCCGGGGACCTGGCGCCAGGCCGTGAGCCGCGGATAGAGGCCATCCCGGCGAGCGCGGCGAAACCACGCCGCGCTGATCACCCCGGCGGGGTCGTAGGCGTAGGTCCGGGGCTCCCCGTTGGGCCAGCATTCGACCTCGCCGGAGAGCAACGTCCGGGTGGCGGTACCAAACAGCCAGGGCAGCGCCGGACTCCCGTCGGCCATCGGGTCCCGAACCGAGTCCAGGACCGGGGCGGGAGTGCCGGAGACTGGCGCGATCACGGGGCCGAGGGCATCTCCCGTCTGTGCGGCCCGCATGATGTCCCGGGCGCGGTCTCGGTACGTCGCGGTCAGGCCGCGCAGGACCTGTCCAGTGCAGTCCTTGGTCGCGAAGTGCCAATGCTGGAGTTGGGTCACCACCCCCGTGCGGGGATGGCGCGGGAACTCGTCCCAAGCGACACCGGCCCGGTCATGGACATAGGCAACCAGGCGGGCGAGGGCGTCGAGCTGGCGCGGCGTGACGGGCGTCTCCCGACCGAACGAGAAGCGACCGGAGACCTCGATCGAGCGGAGGTCGCGGTTGATCGCCTCACGGCCGTGGGCGCGGACGAACGCGAGGCCATCCGCCTCCAAACCATCGGCGGGCCCGCTTGCCCAGGGGGAGCGGTCTTCCTCCTCGGCAACCCATTCCCAGATCACCCCGTCCAGGTCGGGGCCGTCTAGTGCCCCACCGATGCCATAGTCGGTCAGGGCGTCGCGACCGTGGGGGTCGTCGGAGAGAAAGTGGGCCTCGGTCCCGCGCAGGGTGCCGTCCATCCGGTGGACGCACGTCCCGACGATCCGGCGCGGCCCGAGCCGGGACCAGCCGGAGCGTTTCCGAGCCGGGTCCAGATGGCGTGGGACGATTTCGGGCCGAGCCACCCGGCCAAAGGTCACCGGCACCGTGCGCACTGCCAGCACCGTGCGCACCGCCGACATCGTCGCGCCGTCCACGATCGTCGCCGCCATCCTGCCCCTCCTCCCATGCTCTCGCCGACCGTCCTCCGACCCTGCCCGATTGGCCCGGTCTCCCACCGTATCGGCGCCAGGGAAGTTTGTCGATCACCCGGGAGTCAACATGGCGAAGCGTGCCGAGATGGCACCGATGGTCGGAATCCGGTGAGGACCCCCCGGATGTGTCCGGCGAGCCCGTAGGGATCTCCCCCGCCCTGTCTCCTGAGCCAGTTCCTCCGGCTGGACGGGGATGATGACCGGCCCCGACGAAGTGGGTCTTCCACCCGACGAAAAAGCCCCCCGGCAATGCCGGGGGGCTTCGTCTGCGTGATGGTCGGTCGACGGGTGCAAACCCCGTCAGGCGGATGCGCCGGCGGTCATCGCCGCGGCGCGCTCGCGTAGGTCGGCATAGAGGGCGGTGCTGAGGTAGCGTTCGCCGGTGTCCGGCAGGACGACGACGACCAGCTTGCCCCGGTTCTCCTCCCGAGAGGCGACCTGGCGGGCGGCGGCGGCGGCGGCACCGCAGGAGATGCCCTTGAGCAGGCCCTCGGTGCGCATCAGCTCGCGAGTGGTGGCCATCGCGGTCTCGCTGTCGATGTGGACGATCTCGTCGATCACGTCCCGGTCGAGGACCGAGGGCACGAAGTTGGCCCCGATGCCCTGGATCTTGTGGGAGGCGGGCTGGCCACCGGCCAGGATCGGGGACTCGGCCGGTTCGACGGCGACGACCTGGAGGCCAGGCTTGAGGGACTTCAGGACCTGGCCGACCCCGGTGATGGTGCCGCCGGTGCCGACGCCGCCGACGAAGATGTCGACCTCGCCGTCGGTGTCCTCCCAGATCTCGACCGCGGTCGTCTCGCGGTGTATGGCCGGGTTCGCGGGGTTGTCGAACTGCCGCGGCATGAAGGCATCCGGCGTCTCGGCCAGGATGCGATCGGCCCGCTCGACGGCGCCGCGCATACCCTCGGCGGCCGGGGTAAGGATGAGCTCCGCCCCGTAGCCGAGGAGCAGCATCCTCCGCTCGAGGCTCATGCTGTCGGGCATCGTCAGGACGAGTTTGTAGCCGCGGGCGGCGGCGACCCAGGCCAGGGCGATGCCGGTGTTGCCGCTGGTCGGCTCAACCAGGGTCGTTTTGCCGGGCTCGATCAGGCCGCGGGCCTCGGCGTCGTCGATCATCGCCACGCCGATCCGATCCTTGACCGAGAAGCCGGGGCTGAAGGACTCGATCTTGCCGACCAGGGTGGCTGGGGTGTCCTTGGCGAAACGGGCCAGGTGGATCAGCGGAGTATTACCGACGGCGTGGGTGGCGTCGGCGGAGATCTTCGGCCGCTGGCGCCGGGTCGGATAACCGGTGGTGGCCGGGGCCTGGGGAGTCGAGTCGGTGCGTTCGATCGTCGTCGCCATGGGGGAGTTACCTCGCCTGGGGTGGCCGCCGGTCGGCCGTCCTCGTTCTTCGATGGACCTATTATAGCATTCTATGTCAACAATTAGGAGAATGGGATGGCGATGGCGGCCGGTCGGTGTCGCTTCCCGGGGAATCGCTCCCGTGGTTGGACTTGCTCACCGGTTCATCCACCGGTGGGCATGACCTCGCGGTCATGAGCATGTCGCCCCCGATGGAAACACCGTCTCACCGGCCCGACATCACCTTCTACGCTCGCCGGGTATGGTCGTCGCCATCCCGGACAGCACCAGACACGCTCCTCCCAGCCAGAGCGTGCGAGCACCTCCCGACATCGCCTTAACGCGCGAACCGGACGTCAGTGGGCGGAGTCGGCCGCCGGCGGCGCAATCACGGGGCGGCCACGCGGGTAGTCGGCCTCACTGCCGATCCAGACGGCGCCGTCCACGTAGTGTTCCTTCTTCCAAATCGGGACGATCTGCTTCAGACGCTCGATGGCGTACTGGCAGGCGGCGAAGGCCTCCTCCCGGTGGGCGGAGGCCACGGCGATCACCACGCTGGCCTCCCCGATGCCGAGTAGCCCGGTCCGGTGCCAGATCGCGACCCGGTCGATGCCCCACCGCTCGCCGATCTCATCCCCGATCCGGGCCAGCATCTTGACCGCCGCGGGGGCGTAGGCCTCGTAGTCCAACGCCGAGACGGTTTGGCCCCGGGCGTAGTCGCGGACCGACCCGGTGAAGGTGACCAGGGCGCCAGCCGCCGCGGAGGCGACCAGCCCCTCCACAAGTCGCGGGTCGAGCGGGTCCGCCACGACGGCGAAGCGGGCCGGCCCATCTCTCCCCTCTCGAGTGTCGCCGTCTCCCGCCCCGCCACTGACCGGGGGGACGATGGCGATCTCGTCGCCGTCGGCCAGGGTTTGGCCAGGGGTGACGTAGTCCTCGTTCACCATCACCATCAGGGCCGGAGCCAGACCGGCCAGGGACGGATTCTCGGCGACCAGGGTATCGACCAGCGCCGAAACGGTGGTCCCGGGCGAGATCTCCCGGGTTTCCTCAGCGCGGCCCAGGTCCTCGCGCATCCGGGCGAAATAGCGTAGGTGGACGCGCACGGCTGGCTCCCTCCCGCCCAGTGGCGGCTGTCTCGGCGTCGTGATCTGGTGACGGTCTGGAGTGTACCGTCCCGGCACCGGCCAGGTTCAGCGGACCCGCTGTGGAGCGACGGGATCAGGTCGGCACCATGTCGGGATCGTGCCAGGATCACGACGACGGCTCCGGCGGGAGATCCGCCGGAGCCGTCGGGTGGTTGTTATGGGTCGTCTCCCAGCACCCGTGAGAGAGTGCCGTCACCGAGCGACGAGTAGATCGCCAGGCGAAGCCCTATCCGCCAACCGCCTCGCGGCCGCCCAGGTGACGAGCCAGCGCCGCACGGAGCTGGTCGACATAGCCACGGTTGGCCTCGCGGATCGTGCGGAACAGCGTCGCGCACTCCTGGTCGTTGGCCTCTAGCGCGTCACTGGCGTACTTCTCAAGCGTCTCCTGTGCCTGAAGCATGTTGCTGAGCGTGGTGATCAGGTCGTATTCCAGATTCGCCACACCATAGCGGTTCTCGCCAATTCCGGTACCCATGCGCGTCTCCTATCTGTACGGTCAGGTCGCGTCACCGGGGCAGCCCGCGCCACCCGG
>CADCWH010000104.1 GCA_902806395.1 uncultured Thermomicrobiales bacterium
TGTCTACCGGGCCGACCCCGACCGGGCGGCCCACCCGGACCCCGGTCAGTACCCGTATACCCGGGGCATCTACCCGACGATGTACCGGGGGCGACGCTGGACGATGCGCCAGTACGCCGGGTTCGCCTCGGCCGAGGAGAGTAACCGCCGCTATCGTCTCTTGCTCGAACGGGGCCAGACGGGCCTCAGCGTGGCCTTCGACCTGCCGACCCAGCTCGGCATGGACTCCGACGACCCGCGCGCCCTGGGGGAAGTGGGCCGGGTCGGCGTGGCGGTCAGCACCGTCGACGACATGCGCCGCCTGTTCGCCGGCATCGACCAGGCAGCGGTGACCACCTCGATGACGATCAACGCCCCGGCCGCGATCTTACTGCTGATGTACCAGATCGTGGCCGAGGAGAAGGGGATCGACCCGGCCCGGCTCGGCGGCACGATCCAGAACGACATCCTGAAGGAGTACGCCGCCCGGGGCACCTACATCTTTCCTCCTCGCCCCTCGATGCGGCTGGTGACCGATACCTTCGCCTATTGCGCCGAACAGTTACCCGCTTGGAATACCATCTCGGTCTCCGGCTACCACATTCGCGATGCGGGCAGTTCGGCAGCGCAGGAGATCGCCTTCACCCTCGCCAACGGCTTGGCCTATCTGGACGCGGCCCGGACCGCCGGCTTGGACATCGACGCCGTCGCGCCCCGGATGAGCTTCTTCTTCGGGGTCCACTCCACCTTCTTCGAGGAGATCGCCAAGCTGCGGGCCGCCCGCCGCCTGTGGGCCACCCTGGTCCGGGAGCGGTTCGATCCCGACGACCCCCGATCCCTGATGCTGCGCTTCCACGCCCAGACCGGGGGTGTGACGCTGACCGCGCAGCAGCCGCTCAACAACGTGGTGCGGGTCGCCTACCAGGCGATGGCGGCCGTCCTCGGCGGCACCCAGAGCCTGCACACCAACGGCTACGATGAGGCCCTAGCGATCCCGACCGAGGAGGCGGCCACTCTGGCCCTCCGGACGCAGCAGATTCTGTCTGAGGAGACGGGGGTGGCGGCCTCGGCCGACCCACTGGCCGGGTCGTATATGGTCGAGGCCCTGACCGACGAGGTCGAGGCCAAGGCGCTCGAATTAATCCGGGAGATCGACGCGGGCGGCGGCGCGGTCGAGGCGGTCGAGCGTGGCGAGGTCCAGGCGGCCATCGCTGAGACGGCCTATCGGAAGGAACTGGCCCGGGAGCGGGGTCAGGACCGGATCGTCGGCGTCAACGCCTACCGGTCCGAGGACGGTGCGACCGAGGCCCCGATGGTCCTGCACCGGCTGGACGCCGAGGCCGTCGAGCGCCAGGTGAGCCGGGTTACCGCCTACCGCGGGGGTCAAGACGCCGAGGGGGTCCAGAACGCGCTGGCAGAGGTGCGGTCGGCCGCGACTGGCTCGGCGAACCTCCTCCACCCCATGCGGAGGTCCCTGCTGGCCGGGGCGACATTGGGGCAGGTCGTGGCGGTGCTGCGGGACGAGTTCGGCCAGTACCGCCCCGGATAGGGGCGTGGGCACCGGCCAGGCATGGTCGGTCGGGCGGGGGAGAGGTGAGCCGGTGGGTGTGGCGGACCGCGAGACGACGATGACGGCGAACGGGCCAGCCCCCATTGAGGGCGCGGCGTCCCCCGCCGGAGACGGCAGTGTGCCACCGGCGAGTAAGGAGCGGACCAAGGCAGCCCGGTTCGCGGCGACGCGGTCCGAGCTGGCGGCCCACCACGCGGCGGCCGCCGAGCGACAGGCGGCCCGGGGCAAGCGCGGTGCCCGCGAGCGCGTCCTGGCCCTGCTTGATCCCGGTACCTTCCTGGAATTGGACCCCCTCGTCCGACACCGGGCTACCGGGCAGGGGATGGAGCGGTCTCGTCCCGCCGGTGACGGCGTGGTGACCGGTTTTGGGGAGATCGATGGCCGCAAGGTCGCCGTGTTCTCCCAGGACTTCACGGTCTTCGGTGGCTCCCTGGGCGAAGCGTACGCCGAGAAGATGGTCAAGCTGATGGACCTGGCCGAGCGCTACGGCTGCCCGGTGGTCGGCATCAACGACTCGGCCGGGGCCCGGATCCAGGAGGGGGTCGAGGGGCTCGCGGGCTACGGCGAGGTGTTCTTCCGCAACGTCCGCGCGTCGGGAGTGATCCCCCAGGTCTCGCTGATCGCCGGGCCCTGCGCGGGTGGTGCCGTCTACTCTCCGGCGATGACCGACATCGTGGTGATGGTCGAGGGGACCAGCCAGATGTTCATCACCGGCCCGGACGTCATCAAGACCGTGACTGGCGAGGAGATCTCGCAGGAAGAGCTGGGTGGCGCCGACGCCCACCACCGGACCAGCGGTGTCGCCCACCTCGTGGCCCGGGACGAGGACGACGCCCTCGATCAGGTCCGCGACATCCTCTCGTTCCTGCCCTCGAATAACCTGGACGACCCGCCCCACGTCGAACCGGCAGACGACCCCGGGCGGGAGTCGCCCGCCCTCGATGACCTGGTGCCCGAGGTCAGCACGCAGCCCTACGACATGCACGACGTGCTGGCCGCGATCCTCGATGATGGGGGGTTCTTCGAGCTGCAGGCCGGGCACGCGGGGAATCTGCTCTCGGGGTTCGGTCGCCTGGACGGGCACGTCGTCGGGGTGGTGGCGAACCAGCCGATGGTGCTGGCGGGGACGCTCGACATTGAGGCTAGCGCGAAGGGTGCCCGCTTCGTCCGACTGTGCGATGCCTTCAACATCCCGCTGGTGACCTTCGTCGACGTGCCCGGCTTCTTGCCCGGCATCGAGCAGGAGCACCGGGGCATCATCCGCCACGGCTCCAAGCTGCTCTACGCCTACGCCGAGGCAACCGTCCCCAAGCTGACGGTTATCACCCGCAAGGCCTACGGCGGGGCCTACGTGGTGATGTGTTCCAAGCACATCGGGGCGGACCTCAACCTGGCCTGGCCGACGGCCGAGATCGCGGTGATGGGACCGGAGGCGGCGGTCGGACTGGTCTTCCGCCGGGAGATCGCGGCGGCCGCGGACCCCGAATCGCATCGCCAGACACTCATTGCCGCCTACGAAGAGTCGTTCGCCAGTCCCTACCAGGCGGCCACCCGGGGCTACATCGACGACGTCATC
Source organism: uncultured Thermomicrobiales bacterium (assembly GCA_902806395.1). Next base: position 3,126 of record CADCWH010000104.1, read on the forward strand.
CTCCCCCGGACGACGCGGCCGACCCTAATCCGAGCGCTGTCCCTGGCCCGCACCAAGCGCGTCGCGACGCCGTCGCGCAAGCACGGCAACATCCCGCTGTGATGACCCTCGATGAAGAGATGGCCGCCGATGAGCCGGCGTGGCGGTTCGAGATCGCCCTCGAACCAACACCGGACGAGCGGGACGCGGTGATCGCCGCGTTGGTCGTGATGGGCCTGGAGTCAGGCCCGGAATCGGCCCCGGAGAGCCGGGGGCCGTCGCGCTGGGCGATGGCCGGTCGCAGGGCGGCGCACGCGGGGATCTCCCAGGCGACGCGTCACGGGTCGCCGGATCGAGGGTAGGGTGCTACTCGCTGCGTCACGCCATCGTGCGTACGTGTCGTATCGGAACGGTCGTCGGGCCGGAGGGCGCAACGGGCAATGCCCCTACGGGTCTTCCGCCGCATTCGATCGCTGGAACGGAAACTCCCCCGCCCGCGCCAGCCGAAGCAAGTCGGCCTCGACGGTCAGGATCCGGGCATGGGTCGCCGGGGCGCTGGTCTCCAGGCCAGATTCGGCTAACTCGTCGTGGTCGCGAACGGTGATCATGCCGTTGGGGAGGACGATGATGTCCAAGTAGAGGTCGTGCCAGACCAGGGTCGGCGGGTCCGTCGCGAGGTCGAGGGTCGCGGGGTGGGTGACGTTGGCGTACCAGCCCCGAAGTGTGCCGTCTGGGGCGTGGACGGCGAAGGCGTTGTACCGGGCAACGGGTGAGAAATACTCGATCATCGTGTCCCCGGGCAGGAAGTCGAGCCCGTCGAGGTGGACCGGTCGATTCACCCAGCGGGCCTCGACCGCAACCCAGCCCGGCGGCACCCGCTCGGTCATGACCCGTCCCGGGTAGCGCGTCACCTCGGACCCGTCTGGCGCCCACTTCACGACCGTCAGGGATTGACCGGGCGCGAGGCTGGCCCATGCACCGACGAGGTCGCCGGTCGCCGAGGTCATCATCGGAGAGGACGGACCCGGTGTCACCCTAGTGGCCGCCCGGGCGGCCGCCGATCATGGCTTGGATCTCCCGGGTCCGGGCCGCCAGGACATCCGGCGTCTCGGCCTCGACGTTCAGGCGCAGCAGTGGCTGGGTGTTCGAGGAGCGGAGGTTGAACCACCAATCGGGGAACCCGACGGTCAGCCCGTCCAGGTGGTCGATGGTCGCCCCCGCGGCGGCGAAGTGGGCTTCCACGGCGGCGGAGATGGCAGCCGGGTCATCGACCTCGGTATTGATCTCGCCCGAGCGGACCCGGGTGTCGAGCGGGGCCAGGACCGCCGAGAGGGGTTGGTTCGCGTCGGAGACCAATTCGAGCACGGTCAGCAGGGCCAGCAGGCCAGAGTCGGCGTACCAGTTCTCGCGGAAATAGAAGTGGCCCGAATGCTCGCCGCCGAAGACGGCGTCCTCGGTCCGCATCGTGGCCTTGATATACGAGTGGCCGACGCGGGAGCGGATCGGCCGACCCCCCTCGCGCTCGATCGTCTCGGGCACCGAGCGGGAGCAGATCAGGTTATAGACCACCGCCGCGCCGGGATTGCGGCGAAGTGTCATCACGCTGACCATCGCCGTCGTCATGTCGCCGCCGATGAACTGGCCCCGTTCGTCGATCAGGAACATCCGGTCGGCATCGCCATCGAAGGCCACCCCCAAGTCACATGCCTGCTCCATGACGGTCCGCTGTAAGTCCTTGATGTTCGCCGGCTCGATCGGGTTGGCCTCATGGTTCGGGAAACTGCCGTCGAGGTCGAAGTAGAGGGGGATCACCTCGCAGGGCAAGTCCTTGAAGACGCGGGGCACGGTCGACCCAGCCATCCCATTGCCGGCGTCGATGGCGATTTTGAGCGGCCGGATCGCGCTGGTATCGACCTGGCCGAGGACGAAGGCGGCATAGTCGTCCAGGACATCGCGCTGGGTCAGGTCGCCGCGCCCGTCCAGTTCGGGGAAGCTGCCGGCGAGGACGGCATCGCGGATCTTGTCGAGGCCGTCCTCGAGGGAGAGGGCGCGGGCTTCCTGGCGGCAGATCTTGAACCCGTTGTAGTCCGCGGGGTTGTGGGATGCGGTGATCATCACCCCCGCCCGGTAGCCGAATCGGCCGACCGCGAAATAGAGGGCGTCGGTGGAGACCAAGCCCAGGTCCACCACGTCGGCACCGCCATCGCGGATGCCGTCGATCAGGGCGGCTGACAGGGCCGGGCCGGAGAGACGCATGTCGCGGCCGACCGCGACGACCTCGGGGTTCATCGTGGCGACCATGGCCCGGCCGATCCGGTAGGCGATCTCGGGCGTCAACTGGTCCGGCACGGTGCCCCGGACATCGTAGGCCTTGAACAGGCTCGCCACCGTCGCGTCGTCCGGGCCCGTTGTCCCGTGGCCGTCCGCCATCTTGCCCGCCTCCCGTCCCGTTTCCACCCGTCCGCCGGTGTCCGGCGCGATCATGGCACGGCCCGGGTGCGACGGGCAAGGGGTGCCCACGGGCTGGGTCCTCCGGTCAGGAGAGGAGGGGACCGGGTCGGCGGCACGGTGAGGGAGGAGGCGTTTCTGGGTGACGATCCGGTCTCTGCCTCGCGTGGCCTGGTGACGCGGTGTGAGGGTGGGTCACAAGTACACTTGGCCGCGAAACCTCCAGCCGCTCGGGTGAGCGGCGCATTGCCCCGGGTCTCACCCCGCCGTTCCGGTGTGCGGCGCCCCCGGGGAGCAGGAAGGCCAATCGACCCGTTGGGAGCCGTGACTTCGATGACCGAAACCGCCATGACCGCGCCGAGCGCCACCACCGCCACCCTTTCGGTCCCCGGCGACGCCGCCGTCGATCTCCACCTCCATACCCACGCGAGCGACGGGGCCTGGACTCCGGAGGGTTTGGTCGATCACCTGGTCGAGAGGGGGTTCCGGGTCGTCTCCGTCTGCGACCACGACACGCAGTGGTCGGTGCCCGAAGTGACGCGTCTGGGCACGGAGCGGGGACTGTACGTCGTCCCCGGCGTCGAGGTCACCACCCGCTGGTCGGACCGCCAGTGGCACCTGCTGGTCTACGGCATCGTCCCCGGGCGGACCGACGAGGCGGCCGCGCCGTTCCAGGCGCTGCTAGCTGAGACGGACACCCAACTGCAGCGTCTGGCGGCTGACGCCCGCGACCGGTACGTGGCAGCCGGCAAGGACTTGCCCGGCCTGGCGGACCTCCATGCCGACCGGCCGATGTGGCCCTACCATGTCCTGATGGCCGCGATCGGGGCCGGGCACGTCAAGGACCTCAAGGAGGCGGCCGAGACCCTGGTCTCGCTCGGCGGCGAGTTCACGGCCGACCAACCGCTCGAGCGGGTCGTCGAGGCCGCTCACCTCGCGGGCGGGATCTGCGTGGTGGCCCACCCGGGACGGAGCGATTCGGTCGGGGTGATGACGGCTGCCGACCTGGACCGGATGCTGGAGACGATTCCCCTCGATGGCCTGGAGGGGCACTATCGGTCATACACCGACGAGCAAACCGCGCTCTACCGGGGCCTGGCCGCCGACCGGGGCATGCTGATCTCCTGCGGGTCCGACTCTCACGCGCTGGGCAAGCCGGTCGATCCCCGTCCCTGGCAAGCCCGCTGGTGCGCCGGCCTCCTGGCCCGACTCGGGGTGGCGGTCACCCCTGACCACCCTGGGGAGCGGGCGTGGGCCTGCGGGCGCGACCCGCTGGCTGTGATACCGGAGCCCGAGAAGCCCGCAGGTCCGGCTACCACCGCCGAGGGGAGCGACGTGGGGACCCCCACCGGTGATCAGCGGGCCTCAGACCCACCGGCCGAGGTCCTGACCGACGTCGCGGCTCGTGTCGACGCCGCCGAGGTCCCCTCCCCGTCATGACCGCGGGAACCGGCGCTGGCCACATTGGGTCAGCGCCGGTTCCCAAGACAGAGACCCCTCCCGGCCGAGCCGGGAGAGGTCTCATTCGTTTGGTCACATGGTCGGGTGTCGACTCGCGGCCTGGGTCAGGTCGGCACCTTCGCCGTTGCTCCAGCGATCACGCCGAGCATGTGGTCGATGTCGAATGGCTTGGGAATGAATGTGGTGTCCTTGGTCCGCGGCGTGACCGCGGCGCTCATCAGGACCACGGGGATCGAGAACCCTCGCTCACGAAGGCGGCTGACGAGCGCCAGGCCATCCAGCTTGGGCATCATCACGTCAGACAAGATGAGGTCAGGCGGATTCTTGGTGACCGACTCTAACGCGGCGAGGCCATCGTAGGCTCGACGGACCGCGTAGCCCTCCTCTTCGAGCAGCTCGGCCAAGAGGTCCACGATATACTGTTCGTCATCCACGATGAGTACGGTCACAGGTCGTCCAGGCATTCGTGGGAACCAAGGTGTCAGGGTGCGAGGTCGCCACTGGCATTAGGGGCCTACGGCGCCGGGACATCCGGGTCCCCCGAAGGGTCGCAATATCAATGCCCGGGACGCACGTTTGGTGCTCCCCGATAACCGGGGACTGGTCACCGTCGCTCCCCGATGTAGACCACATAGATAGGAGCGGCGATGACGCTGAAGATCGAGACCTTCCCGGCCGGGTCGCTGGCCACCAATGCCTATCTCGTCACAGACACGAATTCGGGGGCCGCGATCGTGATCGACGCCCCGGAAGGGGTCGTCGAGACGATCATCCCCGCGATCCGGGAGGGTGGCCAGCGGGTCGAGCGCATCGTGGTCACGCACGGACATTGGGACCACATCGCCGGGTTGGCCGAGCTAGCCCGGGAGCTCAGCGTCCCGGTGACCCTGCACCCACTGGTCCTCGAACGCGTGGAGCGACCCGCGGCCGACTTGCCGGTGCCGGTCGAGGCGTGGCACCCGGAAGAGCGCCTCGACGAGGGCGACGTGGTGACGGTCGGCGGGCACGACTTCGCCGTGATGCATCTGCCGGGCCACGACCCCGGCCACATCGTGCTGCACGACGCGACCGAGGGGGTCGTCCTCGGCGGTGATGTCCTCTTTCCCGGAGGACACGGCCGGACCGACATCCCCGGGTCCGACCAGGCCACGATGGACCGCAGCTTGGCCCGCCTGGCGGGTCTGCCCGATGCCACCGTGGTCTATCCCGGCCACGGCGCGCCGGCCACCATCGGTGCCGAGCGAGGCTGGCTGCCGCCCGCCCGGGAGGCATAGCGATGCTCCCGATCGCGCGCGCCGTCGATGCGTCGCTGACCGGCCTCGTCGCTGACGCGTTTCGCCAGATCGACGGGGTGCCGGGCGACGACCTCAACACCTGGCGCCCGGCCCTTGGCCTGCGCGACATCAATACGTTCGCGGCGCTGGTGACCCACCTGCTCGGCGCGGGCGAATACTGGACCTTGGAAGCCGTGGGTGGACGCGCCCTCGGGAGGGACCGGCCCGCGGAGTTCGTCGCCCAGACGACATTCGGCGATCTCCGAGCCCGGGCAGATCGCTGGTTGGCGGCGATGCGGGAGTTGGTGGCCGGGCTCACCGAGGCCGACCTGGCCAGGGTGGCGACGTTGGACGGCCAGTTCTCCCCCACGTCCGGGGCGGCCAGCCATGATGTCCCGTGGACGGTCGCCGACTGCCTCCTGCACGCGGTCGACCACACCGCCACCCACGTTGGCCACCTCCAGATCCAGCGTCAGGTCTGGGACGCGGAGCGCGGCGGGGTCAGCTAACGCCCGAGTGAAGACGGGATCAGGCGCGAGGGGCACCGGTGTCCGGGACCGAGTCGTCGCCAGTTGGGGCTGATGACCCGGCGAACCCTCGCTCGTACTCCTCGGCATCTTCCTCGGCATCGAGGCGTTCATCCCGGCCCCGGGCGAAGATATAGAGGCCAACGGTGAGGAGCAGGAGGGGCGCGGCGACCACGCAGAAGATGCCCGCCAAGATGCCGACGTCAGGCGAATCGGTCAGCACCAGCAGCGCCGCGCCGAGGGTCGAGGTCGCCACCAGCAGGGCCAGGGCGCCGAGGGCAGACGACTGGGTGATGCATCCCCGGGCGTTGGTGTTGATGTCCGGCACCGAGCGGGCCGCGCCGGGCGCGGCGCCCCCGGCGGCGAGCGCCTCGACCTCCTGGAGGCGGATATAGCCAAGGCGGCCATGCGCCAGCCGGATACGGACGAAGTCGGCCGGGGCGTCTGGGTCCTCGACGATCTCAAGTTCGTTGCCGGAGGGTACGATCTCGATCAGGCGGGCGGCCGAGTCGGGCCGCTCGAAGACCCGTAGGCCCTCCGAGGCGTGGAAGGCGTCGACCAGGGTCGTTCCGCAGGCCGCACAGTAGTGGTTGGTGGAGGGATTGAGAGCCCCGCACAGGCCACAGTAGATGAGGGAGCCACGTCCGGCCTCTCCTGGAGCCCCCGGCATCTCGGCTGGGCCCGTGAGTCCGGTCGCCCGGTCGGTACCCCTGGGGTCGGGCGGTGCGGACACTCGGGCGCTTCCCTCCGGGAGTCGAGCGACTGGGGGCATTCGGGTCAGGACACTGGCGTGCCGGGTCCGGCAAGGCATCGTCGCGTCGCAAATCAACCTATACCATAGTGGTCGCGCCCCGCTCGACCCCACCTTCGCCGACGACCGATGACTCGCGGAGAGAACGGGCACGGGTTCAGCGTCGCCGGTCGAGGCTCGGGGACGTGGGCGTACCGTCCGGCCCCACCCGAGCGGTGGCGGGGGGGACAGGCGGGGCGACAACCATGAGGGCGATATCGCTCCGATCGGTGAGGCGAGAGCGTGGGGGAGCGGGACATGGGGACGACCTGTGGCCGGTGTGGGGCCGTGACGACGTCCGACGCGATGACGTGCCCGTCCTGCGGGGCCCTGCTATCTGCCTACGCTCCGGTGGCCGGATCGGTCGCTCCCGATCGCGCTCCGGGGGCGGCAATGGCCGCGGAATCCCCCGTCTCCGCTCCGGACGACCCACGTCCCGGGGACTCCCCCGGGGTGTCCCGACGTGCCTCGAATCCAGATGCTACGGGCACATGGGACGCGACCCGAGCCCCTACCGCCGGACCCATCACCGGCCTAGATCCGGATCGGGGCGGCGCCCAGCCCATACCCGGTCAGCCTTCCGCGCTCTCGTTGTACCGTCCGGCGCCGTGGGCAATCCCGCCGTCCAGCCCCCCGATCGGACATGTCGGGACGGTGCCGGTCCACGCCAGGCCCGCTCCGGATGCCGGCGAGGGTGGCGCCGGACGCGGCGGGGCACCCAGTGTGACTGGGCCAGACGGCGTCGGAAATCGGCCGGTGACCGAGGTCGGGGGAGGGGGCGGGCCAGTCGTCGCTGCCCCGACGGCGAGCGAGCAGGTCCCCCTGAGACCGGCTGGTGACGCGCGGCCGCGTCCTGGACACCGACCCGAACCGCCCCGCGGGGGCGGGGTCGCCCGCGATCCTCGGGTGGGTCCCGGCGACACCGCGAATCGCGGTGGGTGGCCGGCGATCACGGAGGCCCGACCCGAGGGTGTGACAGGTGTCGGGACCCGGCGACCGGTCGTTCCCCCCATCGGACGCCTGACCGGGTCGCGTCGCACCTCTGGCCCCCGCGACACGACGGGGACGGGATCCCGCGGGGGGGCAACCTGGGCGGTGTACGGGGTGATCGCGGTCGTCGTATCGCTTCTGGTCATCCAGAATCTGCCCAGCTGGGTGAGCCTGTTCATCGGGCCCCTCGTGATCATGGGAGTCCTCGTGGCGGTGGCGCTAGTCCTCAACGACCGAGCGGCGAAGTAAAGGGTGGACGCGGTCGCCATGCGCCGGTTGGGGATGCGAGTGGCGGCCCGATGTCGATCGGTCTCCCGGTCGCCGCACCGGAGTGCGTAACTTGGGCGGTGACGGTCACCGCGCGGGCGTGCTAGGCTGATGTGGAAGAGGGGGTCATCGGCGGTGACTCCCAGTCGCGATGTCCGCGACGCGATGGTCGGGGTCGGGTGTTGGGGTCGTGCGGGACCCCAGGCATGCGGGGGAGTAGGGACCGTGTCGGACGGGATAGGGGAATGGGTTCGGGAGCGTACCGGGCGGACACGTCGCCTGCTCCTGGTGCTCATGATGGTGTTGACCGTGCTGCCCGCGTCGGGCGTCGCGGCCCAGGATGACCAAGTCGAGGCACCTGATGCCCCCGCTCAGGCCGAGGGCGAGGTGGAGGAAGCCCCACCCGGGCCCGGGCGCGTCGAAGCTCGCTTCGCCGCGGATCTCGACATATCGACCGACCTCCTGCCGCCCGACCTCGGTGCCACCGACCAGAGTGTCTACGTCGCCTCCACGGGCCACTCGGTCGGCGGCTGGATGCTGGATTACTGGCGGGCGAACGGAGCCACCGCGACCTACGGCGACCCCATCACCGAACCGTTCGTCGGTGGTGGCTACTATAGCCAGGCCTTCGAGCGCGGGGTCTTCCAGTTCTACCCGGAACTGCTCTGGACCGAGCTCCCCGCGATGGGGATGATGCCGATCGGCTACGAGGCGCTGGACGGTCGCGTTGGCGAGATGCGGGCCGACGGCCGCCGGGCTGGGGGTGGGGGAGACCGCCGGGCCGGGGCGTGGGTCGCTCCCGACCCGGCCTCCGCCGAAGTCGCCACCGCCTACGCCACCGGGCTCGTCAACCCGATCACTGGCCACACCGTCACCGGGGCCTTCTGGACGTGGTACCGGGCGAACGAGGGTCCCCACTACCTGGGCGCGCCCCTCGGGGAACCGGTCGCCGAGCGCGGTCAGACCGTGCAGTACTTCGAGCGAGGCCTGCTGCTGGAGGGGAAGGATGGGGTGCGCTTGGCTCCCCTGCCGGGCGAGTTGATCGCCCGGGGTGCGATGGAGGTCGAGACGGCGCCGATCGAGCGGGGTGACCTGCCGGAGTACGACGAGGCGGCGTTGGTGACGATTGCGAACCCGGCGCCCACGGGCGTCAGTGGCGAGGGCCGGCGCTGGCTGGAGGTCGATGTCGCGAATCAGGTGATCCGGGCCTACCAGGGGCAGACGGTGGTCATGGAATCATTCGTCAGCACCGGCCTCAAGCCGAACGAGACCGAGACGGGGCGGTTCCATGTCCGGATCAAGCGCGCGTCCGAGGATATGAGCGGTTTCACCGACAGCACCGGCGAGGTCATCTCCAACGAGGCTGAGACCGAAACTCCGAACGCGGTCTCCTACGACGTGGCCGATGTGCCGAACGTGCTGTATTTCAACCAGGAGGCTGAGGCGCTGCACGGCGCCTATTGGCACAATAATTTTGGCTATCGGATGAGTCACGGCTGCGTCAACCTACCACTGGATGTCGCAGCCTTCTTGTTCGAGTGGGCACCGCTGGGCACCGAGGTGTGGGTCCATGACGTCAACGCCCCCGTGACCCCGGTGCCCGCCCCGACCGGCGGCTAAGACCGGGGTCGTCGCCCCAAGCATGTGTGACTCGAGGGGGCCGGGGGAGAATGCTCCCCCGGCCCCCTCGGCCGTTCCGGACGCGGTTGCCTGCGATGCCCGCCGACTACCTGAGACGACACGCAGGGGCTGTCAGGAAGCCAACGTGAGGCTGGCGCGCACGTCACCGACGTGCCAGCCATTGTGGTTGTGGATCGGCGCCGGGTGGTCGCGCCGGATGGCATCGACCACGGAGGCGGGCACCAAGTCGAGCTGCTCGAGGACGGAAGCCACCACGGCCGGATGGCCGCGGGTCGAGCCGTCCATGATGCGGATCGCGACGCCGATGCCCCGTTCCGGCACACCGAAGCAGAACAA
>CADCWH010000105.1 GCA_902806395.1 uncultured Thermomicrobiales bacterium
GATGTCCGGCGCCAGAACGGCGACCCTTTAGAAGATGCCGGACAGCAACAGGCTCAGGACCAAGGAGACCGCGATCGAGAGGAAGAGGCAGCCGGGGGAGCAGCCGTAGACGCGCACCCGACCGCCCGCGAACTCCCGCGGCTCACCACCGAGGGGGAGTCCTTGACCACGGGGGAAATTCTGGCCGGACTCGAACCCACCCTGGTCACCCAAGGGCATGAGGTCCGGATCGTCGTCGAACACCGGTCCATCCGGTTCCCGCCGCGACACGGTCGCGCTGGGCAGGGTGGTCGCCGGCTGGCGTGGGGTTGGGTTCCGGCTCACCTCGATCCGTGGCCGGACCCGAGCTGCTCCGAAACGGCGCCCTGGGTCGGGGGACTGACCAGCCCCCGACCCAGAGGCAGGGCCGGACGTGGATGACGTGGTCCCCGCATCGCCCGCGGGTGAGGTCTCGTCCGGGCGTCCTGGTCGGTCTGCCACGGTCTTCTTCTCCGATGGGGCTGGTCGGTCGGGATCAGTCACGTCCGTGCGCGCGACTGGCTCCACTCTGGATCGACCATGCCCCCATGCCCCGATTCGTCATGATCGAGATCGTCAAGGTGTCACTCGTTCCAGAGGCACGCGACGTGCCAAGGCAGTCGATGGCATCGACCGCGAGACCCGCCCGCGATGGCCCCCGCGACGTTCGCGATTCGCCAGGTCGAACGGCTTCCTGGGTCGCGTGGCACGAGTGATCGAGGAGAGGACCGCATGAGTGACCTGGAAAGAGTGCTGAGCGAGGCGCAGCGAGCGCGCGATGAGGCCGAGGCGGCCGCGCGCCGGGCGGCCGAGTTGGAGGGCCAAGCCGAACAGGCGCGAGAGCGGGCCCGCCAAGAGCGCGAAGGACGGCGACGCGCCTGGGCACAGGGGATCATCGATTCCTATGATACGGACCTGGCGGCCGCCGACCGGGAGATCCTCGCTGCGCAGGAGCATTTCGACGCCGCGTTAGTCGATGACCTCCCCAGGGCCGTCAAGGCGTATCTGGATTGGGGTGACGCGGCGATCCGCCACTACGTCCTCCAGGTGCGGGTCGGGACCGCCGCACCGCTGTTGGACATGGAGGCCTCCGCGGCGGAGTTCGCGTCCCCCCCGCCCTTCTCCCAGGCCCTCGACCAGGCCCTCGCCCGCCGCCTGGCGACACTCTCGGCCGAGGCGCGAAACCGGGCTGCGGCCGAGATCGAGAAGACCCTCGACGTCACCGACCCCCTGATCGACTGACCGGCAGATGACTGGCGTCGCCTATCCCCGCTGACCATCCCCGCGCCGTGACGTGGTACAATGGTCCAATGTCGGTAGCGAAGCGTGAGTCATCCCCTGGAGTGCCTGGCTTCGGGCTCGTGCTCGCCGCCCCTATCTCTGGCCGGTCGTCGACAGGACGTTCCGCAACGATGGCCATGGACTGTTGGCCCCGGATCCGCCCGTTGCCCCGAAACTACCTCGTGATCACCAGCCTCCGCAACGAGGATTTTGGCGTACACACCGATGGGCAGCGGGCACGTCTCGATGACACGTCTCGGCAGATTGGACAGTCCGCATAGCGTGGATTCGTGGGCAGTGATGTCCTTGCTCTGCCCAAGTGCCCCCTCTCCGACGTGTGGGATCGGCACCTTCCCGCGGTGCGCTCAGGTCCCCTGTACCCCGATCGCCATCGCCGGGTAGAAGAGGTCGGCGCCACCCCGTAGGGCGCCGTCCGGGGCGCGGTGGATGCCGACTGGGGAGGCGAATTCCGAGCCGCCCGCGCTCTCGTGACGGGCCTCGACCGGGTGGCCGACTGCGGACAGGGCGTCTCGCGTGGCCACGTCGATCCGGTCACTGGCGTGGAGGGTCGGTGTCGAGGCGTCGATCCGCGGTGCGGCGATGGCGGGCTGCATCGAGAGTCCGTGGTCGAGCAGGTTCATCACCAGCTGGACATTACAGGCCATGATCTTCCGGCCCCCGCTGGCGCCCAGGCTGGCGACGACCGCGCCGTCCCGCGTCACCAGCAGCGGGGCCATGTTGCTCAGGGGCCGCGCACCGCCCCTCACCGAGTTGGGCCGTCCAGGCTCCGGATCAAACCACATCATCCCGTTATTGAGCAGGATGCCCGTCCCCGGCACCACGACCCGGCTGCCCCAGAGGGCGAGCAGCGTCTGGGTGATCGAGACCGCACCACCCCGACCGTCGATCACCGACAGGTGCGTCGTGCTGTCGGCCGTGACGTATTCCGGGACGGAGGCGGCCAAGCCGTGCGAGACACCCAGCCGCCCGGCGTCGCCCGCCCGGGGCGGCGACACCCGCCCGGACCGGACCCCGGTCATGGACTCTCCCAGACGATCGGCGGCGTAGTCCGCGGACAGGAGCGCCGCCAGTGGCACCTCGACGTGGTCGGGGTCGGCCAACCAGGCGAAGCGGTCGGCGAAGGCAGCCCGCAGCACCCTAGCCAGCACGTCCAGCGCTTCGGGAGTGTTGTGGCCCAAGGCGGCGACGTCCACCCCGTCCAGCATCATCAGGACCTGGCCGACGGTCGTCCCACCGGTCGCCCCGGCGGGCAGCAAGACCTGATGACCACGGTAGTCGATCGCCAGCGGTGTCGTCACGGTGGCTCGGTAGTCCCGCAGGTCGGCCGCGCTGAACGGGGCCCCGTTCTCGGCGAGGTGGGCGGCGATGGCCTCCCCGGTCTCCCCCTCGTAGAAGGCGCGTGGCCCCTGGTCGGCGATCTGGGCCAAGGTCCGGGCCAGGTCGGGTTGACGGAGGAGCGTCGGCCGGGCCTGGTCGATCGTCACCGGCGGGTTGCCCACCGCGTCGAGGAAGACCGCCGCCGTGGCCGGGTAGCGCTGCAGGGTACCCAGGTCGCGGGCGACGGTCAGGGTGGTGTGCCAGGTGACGGGGACGCCGTCCTCGGCCAGGCCGATCGCCGGGGCCATCAGGGCGGCGAGGGACATCGTCCCGAACCGCTCGGCGGCCAGGGCCAGACCGGCGACCGTACCCGGTGCTCCCACTGCCCGGTGGCCAACGATGTTCGCTGCCCCGACGACGCCGGGCCAGCCGAACAGCGACACGTCAGCAGGGGCACCGGAGAGGGGAAACATCTCCGGCGTGGCACCGCGCGGGGCGATCATCGGGTACTCGACCACGAACGGGTCTGCCCCTGGCAGCGACCCGACCAGGTAGCCGCCGCCGCCGATGCCGTTCATCCAGGGCTCAGCCAC
>CADCWH010000106.1 GCA_902806395.1 uncultured Thermomicrobiales bacterium
CCCCGGTGGACTCCGACTGCCTGCTGGACATAGGTGCTGGTCTGGTAGATCGGCGGGATCACCGAGCCCGTGACCGGGTCCGGCTCCTGGCCGACGTGGATGGCTCGGGTGTCGAAGTGGTCGCCGGTCCAGTCGGTGGTATCCGGGCCGTCGTGGGCGCCATCGCCCGGGGTGAATCGCCGGTCATCCATGGGGTCGCTCTCCTGGTCGTGGACGGGGGACGCGAGGGGCGGAAATCGTCTCGAAACCCGCGGCCCCGGTGCGGCCATGCTACCACCGGCGGTGACGGAGTACGACTCCGGGCACAGATTGGACCCCACCGATCTCTTCGCCTGGCCGGTCGACTCCCGTGGTGGTGGGCGGGGAGGTCATTCCCGCAACGCGCTGTCACCGTCCGACACCACGACTTCCCCACGCATGAAGTAGTGCAGCGTGCACCGGTAGGCATAGGTGCCCGGGTCGGCGAACGTGTGGGCGAACTCGCCCGTGACCTGGTTCGGGGACTCGAACCCCTCCCCGATGACGTTGTGTTCCTCCTCACCCTCCCAACGCCAGGCGAGGGTCGTCCCCGCCGGGATCTCGACTGCGGCTGGGCCGAACTCGTTATCCCGGACCGCGACCTCGGTCACCCCGTCGACCGGTTCACCGGGATCGAGCATGGCCCGGAAGACCAGCGTCAGGGCGATGCCGAGGACGGCGAGGACGAGGACGCCACCCACGAGCAGGCGCAGGGTGCGGCGGGAACGGGGAGCGCGAGGTGATCGCGTGTTCATCGAGGTGCCTCCGATGGGTGAGGTGATGGTTGGTCGAGTGGTGATCGCACCGACGCGGGACGAGCGATGGGCACACGAGTCCGGGAGTGGGTGGGGACCACCCTCGCTGGTCATCCGCTGGCGGTTGGCAAGGCGCGTGGGGACCGGCTGGCGGGCTAGCCCCGAGCGTCGTCCGGTGGGGACCGTGGACTCGGCCGGGTGGTGGGGAGGAGGGGGAAAATCCGAACCGCGAGGGCGGCCACCTCATCGGCGTAGAGGTCGGCCGGGTCTTCGCCCAGGGCATCGAACTGCCCATTGAGTTCGAGCGAGACGAACCCGTGGAGCAGGGACCAGGCCGAGATGGACAGGCGATTGATGTAGGAGGGCGTGGATGCGAAGCCCGACGCGGGTACCCCGCCCCCGTGTACGTCCATCAGGAGTCCCACCACCGCCGCGCTGGCCCGGATCGCGGCTGGCCGGGTGACATCGGCGGGCGCGTGGTAGCCGGGGATTGGGGTCCCGAAGATGAGGGAGTAGTCGGCCGGATGCGCGCGCGCCCAATCACGGTAGGCGTGGGCGATCCGCACCAGGCGCTCCGCCGGCGACAGGGCCTGAGCGTCCGCCCCGTCCAGCGCCGCGGCCAGGTCATTGTAGGCGTCGACGATCAGCACGGTCACCAGGTCGTCGCGGCTCGGGAAATAGCGGTAGATCGCCGGCGCAGTGATCCCCATCACCCGGGCAATAGCGCGCAGGGACAGAGCAGCGGCACCCTCGGCGGCCATCTGTCGCCGCGCGACCTGCTTGATCTCACCCGAGGTGGCGAGGCGGTGTCGTTCACGTCGCGTGGTCGCCGCCGTCATGATTCGCTCCGGTCAGGCTCGCTGCTATTCGTAATCTCCGTGTACAAAGTTATCATCGTTTACACTGGCCGTCGATGCCCAGTGGAGGCGTCCCGTTGATCGACCTAGGCCATCTCAGATGAGCGGAGGAACGAGCCGCCTCACAGTTGCACGAGCGTTCGGCGATGTCGTCTCACGTGTCGAGTGTTGAGGTGCTGGCTGGCCGGACGGCTCGACCCGCTGGAACCAATCGCCGGTGGCCCGTTGTGACGAGGTGGCCGGGAGGCGCGATTGGTCCCGGGCCTCAGTCGGAGGGCCACCGTGGTTCCGACGACGCGCCAAGGCTCGTCTATCCTCGGGATCGTTGCCGATCCAGGGCCCGCGCGTGGATACCGAGGATGGGTAAACCCCGCTGGATCGCGACGGTATCCACCTGCTCGTCGGCCCAGCGCGTCGGCCGGTGGGGTGGCACGCATCCTGACGGGTCAGACGAAAAGGATCACTGGGCTGCGCGGCCAGATTGCCGACCGCCGAGAGGACGATGATGGCTCGATTCCGGACAACATGGTGCCTGCTGCTGGCCTTAATCCTCGTCGTGATGCGGATCGCCGCCGTGCCGGCGACCCTCGGCGAGACGCCGGCTGTCCTGGCCGACGAGGGGAAGGACGAGCGTGGGAACGGTGAAGGCGGCAAGGATCAGGGCGAGGGCAAAGAGGACGGTAAAGACGACAAGAACAAAGACGACAACGAGAAAAAAGATGATGAGGGCAAAGACAAGGACGATGACCAGAGAAGGGCGATCGAACTCGCCGTGCCGGCTCGGGTCGAGGTCGAGTGCGGCTTCGACCGGCCAGCGGACCAGACGACCTGCACCTTCACCGGAGTGGTGCCCCCCGGCGCGAAAGGCATCGGGCACGTGGACCTGCCGGCGAGTGAGGTCTGTGCCGAGGTCGTCGGCGGGGAGTACGAGTACGTTGACCCGGATCCCAACACCCGGGTCGTCGGGTACAAGTCGCGCGGCAGCGAGGACGTATTCAGTCTGGTCATGACCGGGGAGGTGACCACCGGCGGCACCGCGACCTATTGGATCAAGACGGGCGACCGTGTCTTCCCCGCCACCGGTCCCGGTCTGGTCTGCGGTGGGGCAGCCACCCATCCGGCGGTCGTGACGACGGCCTCGGCCGAGGTCACACCCGCGGCTGCCGCCGTAACCCCCGAAATCCGGATCACCGTCGAGCTGGAGCCGTTCCCGACCGCCGAGGCGAACGTGGCCGGCATGGGCACGGTGCTCGTCTGGACGTACGCCTGCGCCGAGGAGTCACCGACGGCGGAGTTCGACTGGTACGGGGAGTGTGAGCCCGGCCTCGAGGGCATCCCCTTCACCCTCGTGGCACGGGACGGTTCCGAACCCGCAACGGCGGGTGAGGACCAGAGCGACGCCGCGGGACAGGCCCGCTTCGAGGCGCTGGCGCCGGGCACGTACCTCCTGGAGACGACCGCCACCCCGTGGTGCCGCGCCGAGTCAGACAACGTCGACGAGCGGGGCGAGCTGGTCGTCGCGGCCGGGGCGGAGGTGACCGTCTGGATCTTCCTCTGCGGCGAGGAGACTACCAAGTAGGGCCATTCGGCGAACACGGCTAGGCTGACCGGGTCATCGGCTCGGGTTACGGGGGACCCGGTCGGGCCACACCGTCGATCCCGATCGACGGCTGCCCGGTCGGGACGACGATTGCGGTCCGGGACGGAGGACTACTCGATGCCGCGCTGGTGGTGGGAGACGAACGCTAGCAGGTCGGCCCGGGTGACGACGGCGGTGACCCGCCCACCGTCCTGGACCAAGACGGCCGGTGACCCGGCGGTCAGCAGGGGATAGACCCGCTCCATCGGCTCCTGAGAATCGACCAGGGCGAATGGGGGCTCCATCACGTCGGAGACCGGGGCCGAGAGGATCTCCGGGTTGCGGTAGACCCGGTCGAGCAGCGTTCGCTCCTGGATCGAGCCGACCACGGCCGGGACATCGATGCCCGCGCGGGTTGAACCCGTCCCGGCTTCGCCGCCCTGCCCGGCCTGCGGACCGGCCACGGTGGCGTCGTCGCCCCGGACCACCGGCAACTGGCTGATGTCGTGCTGGTGGAGTAGGTCGATCGCGTGACCGACCGAGGCATCGGCGCCGACCGCGACAACGTAGGGCACATCGCCGTGCCGGGCCGCGACCAGGGTCGCCAGGCGGGCCGGTTGGCCGAAGCGGGAGAGGAAGCCGTTCTCCCGCATCCAGGTGTCGTTGTAGATCTTGGACAGGTAGCCCCGGCCGCTGTCGGGCAGCAGCACGACCATCAGGGCATCGGGGTCGTCGATCTCGCGGGCAACTTCCAGGGCGGCGTGGACCGCCATCCCACACGATCCCCCGACCAGGAGACCCTCCTCTCGGGCCATCCGACGGGTCATCGCGAAGCTTTCTCGGTCGGTCACCTGCACCCAGCGATCGACGATCTGGCGGTCGAAGGTCCCCGGCCAGAAGTCCTCGCCGACGCCCTCCACCTTGTAGGTGTGGATGTCGTCGGAGGTGTAGATGCTGCCCTCGGGATCAGCCCCGATCACCTGGATGGCCGGGTCCTGGTCCTTGAGGTAGCGACCGATGCCGGAGATGGTGCCGCCGGTGCCGACGCCCGCCGCGAAGTGGGTGATGGTGCCGCCGGTCTGGCGCCAGATCTCGGGACCGGTCGACTCGTAGTGGGTCGTGGGGTTCATCGGGTTGAAGTACTGGTTCGGCTGGAAGGCGTTTGGCTCCTCGCGGGAGAGGCGCTCGGCGACGGAGTAGTAGCTCTCCGGCGAGTCCCGCTCGACGGCGGTCGGCGTGATCACCACCTCGGCGCCGTAGGCCCGCAGCAGGGCGCCCTTCTCCGGGGCCACCTTGTCCGGCATCACGAAGATGCAGCGGTAGCCCTTGACGGCGGCGGCCATCGCCAAGCCGACGCCGGTGTTGCCGGAGGTGGGCTCGACGATGGTGCCGCCGGGCTTGAGCCAGCCGCGCCGCTCGGCCTCCTCGATCATCCGGATGCCGATCCGGTCCTTGACCGACCCGCCCGGGTTGAGCATCTCCAGCTTGGCCACCACCGGCGTCCGGATGCCCCGGGTGACGGCGTTGAGCCGGACCAGCGGCGTGTTTCCCAGTGCGGCGATCACGTCGGCGCGGATGTCGAGCCCCTCGCCGCTGCCCGGCAGGACGGGGGAGGTTGCCGGGCCGCCGGTCGTGGGACGGACGTTGGTGGTCGTCATGGGAATACACCCCTCAAACGGGAACGAGACGCGGACGGCGCTCCCCGG
>CADCWH010000107.1 GCA_902806395.1 uncultured Thermomicrobiales bacterium
CCATCGGCAGGGTCGGGTCGGCATTGAGGTCCTGGACCCACCAGTCGTCGAGGCGGGCATTGGCGGCCAGTTCGTCCGCGTTGAGGCCGTGCCCGACGACCCGGCCCAGCGGTAGCACGGCATCCGGCGGCAAGTGCGAGACCCACGAACTCATCAGGTCCAGCACGTCGGCACCGGGCGGCACATGGCGCCGGATCGCCGCCGTGACCGCCGCGACTGCCCCCTCGTCGATGTGATAGACGTAGCGGGGCGATTGGTAGAAGAGCGTGTCGGCGGCCGGGTCCGGACGGTCGAAGGCGTTGGGGGGGAAGGCCGTACCTGCTTCCGACTCCCGCCGCTGGCGGTCATCACTGGTGATCATGGTCCATGCTCCCGGTAGGGTCTGGTGGATGGTTACGACCTTGGTCGTGCCACCGGACATGCCAAGGATGTGCCGCTGTTTTCGGCCAGTGTGGTGGAGGCATCGGCGGGACGGGGTCATCTGGTATCCGTGTGAGTCGAAACCGGGCATGCACGGTCGCGCATAGAAACCCTGTCGGAGCGCCGCTTCCTACGCCGTCCATCTCGGACGATCGGTCCGATCTCCACCCCAATCCCGGCAGGAGTGTTGCCCAGCGGGCTGTCGCTTTGAGACGCCGGGAGCAGCGAGCGGCTTCCCTGTGAGCGTGTGTGATCCACGGTCTCATCCCGCTCGCCAGCGCATCACCGTGTGTGTCCGTGGCACGTCGGCACCGTGGCACATGGCGGGACGGGTGCGCAGGAGCGTCGCTCCCGGGCGCCGTTTGGTGCGATCGCCCCGGGATCCTCGCCGTCCCCGGGCGGGACGTAGACGGCGCCACCAAGAGGATTGCCACACTCGTCCGCCTGAACCCCGCCCTTGACATGCCGTCCTTCCACCTTTAGGGTAGCCGCTGACGCCGTTGGGGGATCGACTGGCGCTGGCCGGGCGAGATCCCTCCCCAGGAAGTGGGATCGGACGACGATGAGACGGACCCTCCGGCGATTGGGCTGGCCACGTATGCGTACCGGCCGAACGGGTGCTCCCCGTTCGGCATAGACGCGTACCCGGACCCGTCGCCTGACGCGGGTCCACCGGCCAGCCGCCCATCGTCCCCGGAGGTTCCCCGATGACTTCCCCCGCAGCCGCGAACGCACCCACCAACGCCTCCCTCGTCGCCCCGTTCACCTTCGAGCGCACCCCGACCAAGGTCGCCCTCGCCTACTCCGGTGGGCTCGATACCTCCTGCATCATCCCTTGGCTCAAGGAGCAGTTCGGCGAGGACTGCGAGGTGGTCGCCGTCGCGGCAGACCTGGGCCAGCCGGACGACCTCTCCGGCGTCGAGGCCAAAGCCATCGCCAGTGGTGCCTCCGCCTGCCACATCCTCGACCTGCGCGAGACGTTCCTCACCGACTACGTCTTCCCCACCCTGCGCGCCGGGGCCATCTACGAGCGCAAGTACCTCCTCGGCACATCGATGGCCCGCCCCCTGATCGCGCGGCAGCAGGTCGAGATCGCCCAGCTCGTCGGGGCCGACGCCCTGGCCCACGGCTGCACCGGCAAGGGCAACGATCAGGTCCGCTTCGAGCTGACCTACCAGGCCCTCGCCCCGGAGATGACCATCGTCGCCCCCTGGCGGCACTGGCACATCCGCTCCCGGGAGGACGCCATCGACTACGCCCGCGACCACGGCGTCCCGGTGGCGGCGACCACCAGCAAGATCTACTCGGTCGATGGCAACCTCTGGCACCTCTCCCACGAGGGCGGCGCCCTGGAGGACCCCTGGAACGAACCGCCCGCCGATGCCTACGGCCTGACCGTGTCCCCCGAGGACGCCCCGGATACCCCGGAATACGTCACCATCGGCTTTGAGCGGGGCTGGCCCGTCAGCGTCGATGGGCGAGCGACGGGACCGGTCGAGATGGTCGAGACCCTGAATGCCCTCGGCGGCGCCCATGGCGTCGGCCGGGTCGACCTTCTGGAGAACCGGCTGGTCGGGATGAAGAGCCGGGGCATCTACGAGACCCCGGGCGGGACCCTGCTGATGACCGCCCATCGCGAGCTGGAACACCTGGTACTTGACAAATTGACGATGCGGCAGAAAGATAGTCTGGCGCAGACCTACGCGGAGTTGGTCTACGATGGCTTGTGGTTCACGCCGCTGCGGGCCGCGCTGGATGCCTTCGTCGATGCGACCCAAGAGCCCGTCACTGGCGAGGTCCGGTTAAAGCTCTATAAGGGTAACGCGACCGGGGTCGGTGTCCGATCGCCGAACGGGCTCTACCAGGAAGACCTGGCGACCTTCGGCGCCGATGATGTCTACCGCCAATTGGACGCCGAGGGCTTCATCCGCCTGTTCGGCCTCGGACAGAAGGTCGCCGCCCGGCGCGACCAGCGGATGCGACAGGAACAGGGATCGGAGGCCGTACGATGATCATGATCGACCCGCGCCTCGTCGGCCCGATCGGCCCGGCCGGGGAGCATGACCCCCGCTCCCCACTCGGGCGACCGGCGCGTCGTCTCCGTACGACGCGCTAGCGGTCGCCCGTTAGCGCACCCCCAGACAGACGCAACGACCACACGCATCGTGGCCGGTTCCGTGCGACGGGACGAACGAGGCCACATCGATCGGGTCATGGGAGCCGTCGGACGCGCGTTCGCGGCCCATCCCGCCAGAGGACATGATGAGTTCGCCGGACCGGACAGCCGTCCAGCCCGGCACAGACCCGCGAAGACGGGGAAGAGTACGGATCACGCGCCCGCGAGCGACCTGGGGATGGTGGGAGCCCAGGGCAGGGAACGTGACCGGAACCGCGCCCCCGAGCGGCCGGCCGAAGAACGACCGCGCCACCGATCCCCCGGGGATCGCCTGGCGAGTCAAGTAGGACCGGGTGGGTGGCTCCCACGCCAGCAACAGCCGAGAGACCCACGAGACACCGGCATGGCGCCGGCCCGGACATGGTCGTCCGACCCCGTCTCGTGGAAGGAGGGTGGTACCGCGGGAGCCAACGCCTCTCGCCCCTTCGGTTCGACCGTGGCCACGTGGCCCCCGGTCGGCACGTCGCGTCGTCTGTACGCTCGACGTCGAAGGGAACCGACCGCCATGACCATGTCCGACCTGTCGTTGTCCGATCTCTCCTTCCCAGAGTTGCCCTACGCCGGGTACGAGATCGCCGGGCCACCGCCCACCGTGAGCCCCGCGGTTCCCCCCGCCCTGCGCCCGGTGCCGCCCGCGCCCGCCTATGATCCCCTCGCCCCGTTGGCCCAGCGCACCGTCTCCCTCGGCGGGCCGATCGTGGTCACCCCCCCGACCTTCACCGTCAGCGCCCGGCTGCGGGGTCGGGACGTGCTCAACGACACCGACCTGACCCCGGACGAGATCGGCGAACTCCTGGACACCGCCGGGCGGCTGAAGCGGCTGCACCGCAAGGGCGAGCCGCATGCCTACCTGCCCGGCAAGACCCTGGGGATGATCTTCCAGCACCCCAGCACGCGGACCCGCGTCTCGTTCGAGGCGGGGATGACGCAACTCGGCGGCCGGTCGATCTTCCTCGGCGCCTCGGATCTCCAACTTTCCCGGGGCGAGACGATCCCGGACACCGCCGCGATCCTCAGCCGATACGTCGATGCCATCGTCGCCCGGGTCGCTGACCACGCCGACATCGTCGCCCTGGCCCAGGGAGCCAGCGTGCCGGTCTTCAATGGCCTCTCCGACAAGAGTCACCCCCTCCAGGCCCTCAGCGACCTGCTGACGATCAAGGAGCGCACGGGCGACTTGGCCGGGGTGAAACTGGCCTACGTCGGTGACGGGGACAACAATATGGCGGCGTCGCTGCTGCTGGCCGGTGCGGCGATGGGGGTCCACGTCACGATCGCCGCCCCGGCCGGGCTCCACCCCGACCCGGGCGTGCTGACCCACGCCCGCTGGCTGGCCGGCACGAGTGGCGTCGGCTCAGGGGCCACGGTCACCGTCACCGATGACCCGATGGCGGCCGTCGCCGGGGCCGACGTGGTCTACACCGATGTCCACGTCAGCCTGGGCCAGGCCAACGGGGCGGCCCGGGCGGTGGCGCTGGCCCCGTACAAGGTCACCCCGGCGATGATGGCCGCGGCCCGGCCGTCGGCGATCTTCATGCACTGCCTGCCGATGCACCGGGGTGAGGAAGTCGACGCGGTGGTTGCCGACGGGGCACAATCCGTGATCTTCGAGCAAGCCGAGAACCGACTCCACCTGCAGAAGGCGCTGCTGCTGATGGCCATGTGCTGACCGGGTCGGCGGTCGACTGAGGGTAGACGGCATCCACGGGGGATTGGGTCCCCAGAAAGATGGGACACGGATGGAAGGTCAGATGACGGCAGTGGCGGCATGTCCGGAGTGCGCGGCGGAGATCAGCGTGGCGGGCGTGGAGCAGGGTGAGATCGTGCAGTGCCCGGATTGCGGGTCCGACCTCGAAGTCCTGGGGACCGACCCGGTGACCCTCGGCCTGGCCCCGGAAGAGGGCGAGGACTGGGGCGAATAGGGCCGAGGGTATCCGACCGGGCCGCGCGATGTCCGCGACGGGAAACGACGGAGCGCCGGACGACACCCGACTCCGACGGCTGGATGGGCACGTGGTAAGCGGACCCGGGGCAGGTTCCGACCCGAACGGGCCGGTGGTCTGACGAAACCGAGATGTGGACCAGACGCGACGAGGCAGAGACGAAGACGATGGCGAGCGGGGCCGGCGAGCGGTGGGTCCCGGTGACATGGACGGGAGATAGCACGGTGGAACAGGCGGTCGGCGTGCTCTGCACGCGGGTTCGGGTCGAGGAGAAGGGCATCATCGCGGCGCTGGCGGCGGCCGGCATCCCAGCGATCCCCTTCCCGCCGACCGAACTCTGCCTGACCCTGACGCCCGACCCATGGCACCCGGACGCCCCCCACGGCACGATCCCCGGCCCAGAGGGCACTTCGCTACCGGTGGTCCTCGACCGCTGCCCGAACCGGGTGGTGGCCGCGACGATCCTACCGATCTGGCGCGCCCTGGGCGTCCCGCTGCTGGACGCCGGGCTGGCCGCGACGGGGACCAGGGCATCGGTGGCCAGTGCCCTGGGCGCCGCCCACCTGCCCCGGCCGGAGACTCGCCTGGTCTTCGGCGAGGAGGCGGCCCTGGCCGCCGCCCGGGACCTGGTCATCCCCGTCACCCTGCTGCCGATGACCCCGGGCGACCGCGCCGTGCCACTCTGGGATGACGACACCGTCGAGGCGGTGCTCGAGCATCGGTCCACCCTCGGTTCGGCCCACGACGGGGTCGCCCTGCTCCAGGCCGGCACCCCGACCGACGCCGAGCGGGCGACGGTGCTGGTGCTGGACGGCACCGCGGTCGCGGCCTCCGGGGCGTCGAGGTTGGGTCACGAGACGCGGCACCTGGCGGTGGCCGCCGCCGCCGCGCTCGGCGCGACCATCGCTGGGGTCGAGATCGTCGTGGGGCCACACGGCCCGGTGGTCTGGGATGTTCAACCCGTGCCGGAGCTGAGGGCGATGGCACCATTCGATCATCACCAGACCGACTTGCCGGCCCTGGTCGCGGCCCGACTGCTGGCCCGCTGGCCCGGCGTCTCGGACATCGCGGTCGTCGCGGGCGCCTCCGGCACACAGGGCCGGGGAATCGTCCCGGTGGGTGTCACGGCGATCGACCTCTCCGGGGGCGTCGAGTTGGCGGAGGGCATCGCGGATGGTATCCCTCTCGCCGTCTGAGGCGGACGCGGCGACCGGTCATCCCGCTGACCCGGCGATCGGCATGGGGAGCGATCCGGTCAACGGTGTCGCGGGTTCCCTTGCCGGGGCAACTCCTGCGAGCTTAGGCACGGTGGCCGGGCACGACGCGACGGACCGGGACGACATCGCCCTGCTGGAGGGTCTAGTCGAGATCGAGTCGCTCTCCGGGGCAGAGGACGCGGCTGTCGGCTACCTGGTTGGGGCCATGGCCGAGCGGGGATTCGACGCCCACATCGACCCGGCTGGCAACGCGGTCGGCACCGTCGGCACGGGCGAGCGGCGGATCGTCCTCCTCGGCCACATCGACACCGTCCCCGGCCGGATCCCGGTCCGGATCGCGGACGGTGCCCTGCACGGTCGCGGCAGCGTCGACGCCAAGGGGTCACTGGCGACCTTCGTCGCCGCCTCGACCCGGGCTGCGAGCCGGCTCAACGCCACCGTGACCGTGGTCGGCGCGGTCGGCGAGGAGACGATCGGCTCCCCGGGCGCCAGTGAGGTGGCAGGATGGCCCGCGCCAGACGCCTGCGTGATCGGCGAGCCGAGCGCCTGGGACGCCATATGCCTCGGCTACCGGGGGACGCTGTCGCTCCGGTATGAATTGGTCCGGGACGGGCGCCACTCGGCCGGGCCGGGGAGTACGGTGGCCGAGGAGGCGATCCGGTTCTGGGAGCGGTTGGGGGTCGAATTGGACCGCCGCAACGCCGGGGCGGGGCGCGATTTCGAGCGGGTCGGCCGCTCGCTCCGCTCCTTCACGACCCACAGCGACGGCCTGGCCGACACGGCGACCCTAGCGATCGGGCTCCGCCTGCCGCCAGGTGTCGCCGGCGACGAATTGGTGGGCGTGGCCCAGGCCCTGGCCGACGACGGGAGCGTCACCGCCGACGGGTGCCAACACGGGTACAGGACTGACAAGCGCTCACCGCTGGTCCCCCCCTTCCTGCGGGCGATCCGGGCGGAGAGCGGCGTGCCCCGGTTCACGGTGAAGCTGGGGACATCGGACATGTCAGTGGTCGGCCCGGCGTGGGGCTGCCCGATCGTCGCCTACGGCCCCGGCGACGCCTCGCTCGACCACACGCCCGAAGAGCGCCTACCGCTGGATGACTACCTGCGGGCGATCCGGGTGTTAGAACGGGTCCTGGTGGCGCTATGACGATGACCACGAACGGGACGATGGCCACGTCACC
>CADCWH010000108.1 GCA_902806395.1 uncultured Thermomicrobiales bacterium
GTGGTCGCGGTCCTACCGACGAATACCCGAGTCGAGGTCACCAGTGTGGCCCAACTGGCGGATGGCTACCGTTGGTACGGTGTCTTCGCCGCCGGATATGGCGGGGGTTGGTGCGTCGCCGACTTCTTGGCGGTTCCAGGTGGCCAGACCCCGACACCGACGACCCCGCCGGTGACAACGCCACCGGCCGGCACGCTGCCGGCCGGAAGTTCCGCCAGTGTGATCGGGGGAAGTCTCAACTTGCGGTCGGGGCCGTCGATCTCGTCCCGGGTGCTCGCGGTCGTTCCCGACGGCACGGTCTTCCGGGTCACCGGTGCCCCGACCGACGCGGACGGCTATCGCTGGTATCCGGTCAGCAATCCATCGGTCGGGTCCGGCTACTGCGCGGGGATTTTCCTCGCCCCGGCCTAATCGTCGGATCCGGACCCGGACTACCCCACCTGTCAAGCGACGCACGGGCGCTTGCCGGGTGGGGGGGCAGCCCGTATACTCAGGCGTTCCGGGACGCGGTTTCGACCCCGTCCCGATTGGGTGTGATACGAACCACGCTACGACGCGGCTGACCGCGACGCGAGGGCCTGATGAAGATCGTGATGCGCCAGGATGTTGAGAAGGTCGGTGACAAGGGGTCGGTCCAGACCGTCTCCGATGGATATGCGCGCAATTATCTGATCCCGAAGGGGTTTGCGGTCGTCGCGACACCGGGCGAGTTGAAGACGGTCGAGCAGTACCAGAAGGTCCAGGCCCGCAAGCTGGCCAAGCAGGAGGCCGAGCAACAGGCCCTGGCCGACAAGATCGACGGCAAGCAGCTCAGCTTCACGGCCCGCGCCAGCGACCAGGGCCGCCTGTTCGGCTCCGTCACCGCAGGTGACATCGCCACTGACCTCTCGGCCCTGGTCGGTGAGACGATCGACCGCCGCCGCGTCGTCCTCGACGAGGCGATCCGCAATGTCGGGGTCCACTCCGTCACGATCCACCTGGTCGGCCGGCTGCGCCCGAAGATCACCGTGACCGTCGAGGCCGAGGCCACCGAGGAGACCGACTCCCGTGCGGCGGCCGCCCCTGCGACCGCGGAGGCCACGGTCGACGCGACCCCCGCCGAGACGACCGAGGCCTAACAGACCACGCCCTGGGTCGCGCCCCCGCCGCGCCCCGGGTGACCCACAATTCACGATCAGCCGTCCCCGCCGGCCGACCCGGACGAAGGAGTCTTCCGGATGGCGATGGCCGTCGAGCAGCATCTCCCACCCCATAATATGGAGGCCGAGCAGTCCCTGCTCGGCAGCCTGATGATCGACCGCGACGCCATCATCAAGGTGGCGTCGTATGTCCGTGCCTCCGATTTCTACTTGACGAGCAACGGCTACATCTATCAGGCCATCATCGACCTCTATAACAAGCGTGAGCCGACGGACTTCATCACCCTCACCGACGAGTTGGGACGCCGCGACCGCCTGGACGCGATCGGTGGCGTTGCCTATCTCTCCTCCCTACTGACTTCGGTCCCGACCGCCGTCCATGTCGAGTACTACGGGCGCATCGTCGAGCGTACCGCGACGCTCCGCCGCCTGATCGACGCCGGGTCAGAGATCGTCGCCATCGGCTACCAGGACGGCGTCGAGGCCGAGGTGGCCCTCGACTCTGCCGAGCGTGTCCTGTTCCAGATCACGGAGTCCAGGACGACCAAGGACTTCCGCTCGATCGCCGAGGTCCTCGACAAGTTCTTCGACCAGATCGACTACATGCAGCAGCACCGGGGTGACGTCGTCGGCGTCGCGACCGGCTTCTCGGACATGGACCAGCTCACCGGCGGACTGCAGCGATCCGACCTGATCATCCTCGCGGCCCGCCCCAGTATGGGCAAGACCGCATTTGCCCTCGGGATGGCCTACGGTGCTGCCCTCCAGCATGGGAAGAAGGTGGGCATCTTCAGCATGGAGATGTCGGCCGAACAGCTCGTCCAACGCCTCCTCTCGATGGAGACCGGCGTGGACTCCCACCGCCTCCGCCTGGGCCAGATCGACGACGGCGAGTGGGACCGGATCTCCCGCGCCTTTGGCCGACTCTCGGAGGCCAACATCTTCATCGACGACTCGGCGGCCGCTGGGGTGATGGACATCCGGAGCAAAGCGCGCCGCCTCCAGGCCGAACACGGCTGCGACCTGATCGTGGTCGACTACCTGCAACTGATGTCGGGCCGGCGGTCCGATAACCGGGTCCAGGAAATCTCGGAGATCTCCCGGGGACTCAAGGGGCTGGCACGCGAACTCAACGTCCCGGTCGTCGCCCTGTCGCAGCTCTCCCGCGCCGTCGAGACCCGCGCCGATCACCGTCCGATGCTCTCCGACCTCCGGGAGTCGGGATCGATCGAGCAGGACGCCGATATCGTGATGTTCATCTACCGGGACGAGAAGTACGATGAGAATTCCGACAAGAAAGGCATCGCCGAGATCATCGTCGCCAAACACCGCAATGGACCCGTCGGCTCGATCAACCTGCGCTTCTTTGACCAGACGGCTCGCTTCGCCGACCTGGAGCTGTACCGTGAATCGTCCCTCTGACCGGCCTTCGCATCGTGATGTGGTTTCGCTAGGACACGGGACGGGCGGTCTCGCCATGACGAGCGGATACGGGAACTCCGGACGGCGGGACACCGCCGGACAATGCACCGGTGGGTGGCTCTCGGGCCCCGATGTCCCCCGTGGCTAGAGTCTTCGGGGGCTTCCTGGTCGCCACTGCGCCATCGGTGGCGATCCCGCGGGCCTTCTTCACCGACGTGTTGCCCCAGATCATCGATCCAGGCGAGGTCCACGTCACCCTGGCGGTCTTCCGTCTGGCGCACGATGCCGGAGGCATCGAGCGACCGGTGCCCGCCCGGGCGATCATCGCCGACCGGGGTGTGCGTGCCGCGCTCCGGTCGCCTGGCAGCCCGCGGGAACCCGACGCCCGGATCGCCACCGGGCTCGACCTCGCGGTCGGCCGGGGCACCCTACTCCGCTTCACGGCGGAATCTGGGGACACCGGGAGCATCTGGTACTATGTCAACACGGCCGTCAACCAAGGACTCGTCGCGGCAATGGCCCGAGGGGCGGTGGCACCGCCGGAAACGGTCCAGGACGGGGACCCGACCACCCGGGTCGTGCCGGAGCGGCCCAA
>CADCWH010000109.1 GCA_902806395.1 uncultured Thermomicrobiales bacterium
GCGACGCGGCCGGACGGTGTCGCGAACGACGGGGTCACGGATGCGTTCGAGTCGATGCCCGACGTAGCCAAGTATGTTCGAGCGCCATCCCGGACCCGAAGTCACGGGCGGTGTTCGAGATCCTGACGTTCAGGCGACCGCGGCAGCGCGCGGCCCGGCGGCGGACACCTCCCCAAGCCCCCGCTCGCGGGCGACGACGTGGCAGGCGACCTGACGGCCCTCGCCGACGTCGAGGAGGGGCGGGATGACGACGTCGCAGAGGCCAGGTTCTGCGTAGGGGCAGCGGGGGTGGAAGACGCAGCCGCTGGGCAGGTCGGCCAGGTTCGGGATGTCCAAGGCTCGGAGTTGCAGCTTGTCCTTAGCCCGGGTCAGGTCGGGGTCGGCCTCAGGGATGGCGGCGGCGAGGGCACGCGTGTAGGGGTGGAGCGGGGCGCCGATCACCTTCGGGGTGCGCCCGTACTCGACCAGCTTGCCGACGTACATCACGCCGACATCGCCATCCCAGGCGAAGTACTTCACCACCGCCAGGTCGTGAGTGATGAAGAGGAAGGCCACGCCCAGGTCTTGGCGCAGGCGCAGCATGGTGTTGAGCAAGCTGACCCGTATCGACACGTCGACCATCGAGACGGCCTCGTCGGCGACGATCAGGCGGGGGCCGAGGGCCAGGGCACGGGCGACGGCGACGCGCTGCCGCTGGCCGCCGCTGAGCTGGTGGGGATACTTGCGGATGAAGTTGGCGGCCGGTCGGAGATCCACCATCTCTAGCAGTTCGACGACCCGGTCGTGGGCAGCGCGTTTCCCCCGGACCACCTTGTGGTGGAGGAGTGGGGAGGAGAGGGTATCGAGGACGGTGTGGATCGGGTTGAGCGAGGCGTAGGGGTCCTGGTGGACCAGTTGCACGCCCCGGCGGTAGGCGCCGAGGGCATCTCCGCGCAGGGACCGCAGGTCAGCCCCCTCCCAGCGCACCTCGCCGGAGCTCGGCTTGAGGAGGCCGGCGGCCATCCGGGCGACGGTGGTCTTGCCGGAGCCGCTCTCGCCGACCAGGCAGACCACGCGGGCCGGGCCGAGGGTCAGGGAGACATCGTCCACCGCCTTGATCGGGCCACGGCGGGTGTCAAAGCTGCGGACCAGGTGGTCCAGGGTCATCAGGGCCTGGTCCCCGGACGGGGTCACGGCGGTGCCAGTTCGCTGGTCAGTCAATGACGCGCTCACGCTGACACCTCACTGGTGACCGGTTCGCGGGTGACCCGGTCATGGTGGAAGCAGGCGGCGAGGTGGCCAGGGCCGACCTCGAAGTGGGGAGGGATCTCCTCCTGGCAGACCCGCGTCGCGTAGGGGCAGCGGGGGTGGAAGGTGCAGCCGGAGGGAAGGTCGAGCAGGTCCGGTGTGGAGCCGGGGATAGCGGTCAGGGGGGTGAACTGTTCGCCGGCGATGGGGGGGACGGCGTTGAGGAGCCCGACGGTGTAGGGATGCTTGGGTCGGTAGAAGGACTCCCGCACCGGGGCAAACTCGACCACCTCGCCGGCGTACATCGTGGCCACCTGGTCGGCCAGCTCGGCGGCCAGCGAGAGGTCGTGCGAGATGAAGAGCATCGTGAAGGCGAGGCGCTCGCGCAGCGATCGGATCACGTCGATGATCGCCCGCTGGGTGAGGATGTCGAGGGCGGTGGTCGGCTCGTCGAGGATGATCAGGGCCGGTTCGAGGAGCAGGCTCATCGCGATCGAGACGCGCTGGCGCATACCGCCGCTCAACTCGTGCGGGTAGGCGTGCATGACGCGGTCGGCATCGAGTTGGACCATCGTCAACAGTTCGGCCGAGCGGGTGTTGACGGCGCGGGTGTCCTTCCAGTCGTGGGCGGCCGCCGTGTCCCGGAAGTGGTCGCCGACCCGGAGGACGGGGTTCAGGCTGTTCTGGGCTGACTGGAAGACCATCGAGCACTGGGACCAGCGGAACTCCCGTAACTGGCGGTCGCTCAGGCGGGCGACGTCGACGACCTGGCCGTCGGTCTGGCGGAACCTGATCCGGCCCGAGGTGATCCTGGCGGCGCGGACCAGCATCCGGAGCAGGCCGAGGCCGAGGGTCGTCTTGCCCGAGCCCGACTCGCCGATCAGGGCGACGGCCTCTCCCGACCGGACGACGAAGGACACATCGCGGACGGCGCGGACGGCGCCCGCGGGGGTGCGGTACTCGATCGAAACACCCTCGACCGAGAGGACGACATCGGGGTCGAGGGCGTCCCCCTCTCGACCGGGCACAGTGGTCCGGCCGAGGGGTCGAGATGGGGCGGAGGAGCGCGAGGTGGTCGCCATGGGTCACTCCTCCCGCAGTCGGGGGTTGAAGATGCCTTCCAGGGAGCGGGAGATCATCACCAGGGAGAGTTGGAGCAGGGAGATGGCGACGATCGGGGAGAGGATGTACCAGAGGCTGTCACGGAAGAAGAGGGCGCCGCGGGTGTAGGCGAGGTTGATCATCAGGCCCCAGTTGTTGCCAGAGAGGGGGACCAGGCCAAGGAAGTAGAGGATGATCTGGCCGTAGATGGCGCTGGTCATGGCGATGACGAAGTTGATCAGGATGTAGTTGGCCATGTTCGGGAGGATCTCCCGGAAGAGGACGTGACGGGTGCCCATGTCCAAGACGCGGGCGGCCTCGACGTACTCGCGCTCCTTGAGAGAGAGCACCTGGGAGCGGACGGCGCGGAGCAGGGTCGGCCAGGCGACCGAGGCGATGATGATCGCTAGCAGGTAGGGGCTGTTGAGCTTGACGTAGGCGGCGAGGACGCCGAGCAGGATGATGTAGGGGATGGTGAGGACGATGTCGGTGATCGTCAGGACCAGCGAGTCGAACCAGCCGCCCAGGT
This sequence comes from uncultured Thermomicrobiales bacterium, assembly GCA_902806395.1. The sequence goes on from CADCWH010000109.1 coordinate 2,858, forward strand.
AGGCGGCGAGCGAGCCGAAGGTGACGGCGATCATCGTGGACATGAAGGCAGCGAGGGCACCGACGACCATGATGCTGCGGCCGCCGCGGACGATCTGCGACAGGACATCCCGGCCGGAATAGTCGGTGCCGAGGGGATGGTCCCAGGAGGGACCGCCGTAGATATTGGTGACGTCGGGTCGGACGGCGGGCTGGGTCAGGGAGGGTCCGAAGATGGCGAGGAAGACGAAGCCGGCGAAGATGACCAGGCCGGCGGTTCCGACGCGGTCCTTCATCAGGTAGGAGATGACCCAGAAGCGTCGTCCTCCGGCCGGCGGGGCGAGGGGAGACGGGCCGGTGGCGGTGACCGTAGTCTCCATCGCCTAGCCCTCCCCGCCGGAGGTGCGGATGCGTGGGTCGAGGCGGCTGTAGAGGATGTCGGCGAGCAGGGTGGCAATGACGACGGAGACGGTGATCATCAGGAAGATGCCCTGCATCAGGGGGTAGTCGCGGCGCTGGATCGCGGTGAAGAGGATGTAGCCGATGCCCTGGTAGACGAAGATCGGCTCGACCAGGAAGGAGCCGCCGACGACGAAGCCGATGGCGATCGTCATCTGGGTGAAGAGCGGCAGGATCGCGTTGCGGCCGACGTAGGTGGCGGCGATGCGGCCGGGGCGGATGCCGCGGGCCCGGGCGGCGGTGACGTAGTCCTCGTCCAGGGCGGCGACGGTGCTGCTCTTCATGAGGAGCATCCAGGTGCCGATGCCGGTCATCATGTAGGTCAGGATCGGCAGGGAGGCGTGGTAGAAGGCGTCGCGGACGAAGGCCAGGCTGAACTCGACATCCTGACCGGAGGTGAGGGCGCCGCGCATGTCGGTGATCGGCAGCCAGCCGAGGCGGACGCCGAGGAGGACGATCAGCATGATGGCGAAGAGATAGTTGGGGATCGAGTAGAGGACGGAGCCGAGGGCGGAGAGGGCATCATCGAGGAAGCCCCCGCGGCGGTAGGCCATCAGCATGCCGAGCAGGACGCCGAAGATGATCGCGAGGAGCAGGCCGGTGCCGACGCTGAACAGGGTCCAGGGCAGGTACTGGAAGATGATCTCGGTGACGGGCACGCCAGGGGAAAGGATCGACTGACCGAGGTCGCCCCGGGCCAGACGGCTGAGGTAATCGAGGTATTGCAGGAGGAGGGGCTGGGACGAGTCAAAGGCGAACAGGGACGACGCCTGGGCAACGGCGTCGTCGTAGGTGAAGCCGTACTGGGCGATCTGGGTCTGGACATAGACGTCGACGGGGTCGCCGGGCAGCAGGCGGACCATGAAGAAGGTCAGCGAGGTGACGACGAAGATCGTCAGGGCCGCCTTGGCGACGCGCCGCAGCAGCCAGAGTGTGCCGCGGCGACGGGGTAGGCGGGAGACGACGCGCGCGCGGCGTCGTGGCTGGGGTCGGCTGACGGCGACGCTGCCCATAGCCTCCGATTCCTCTCCCGCGTCCCGGCCCACCAGCGGAGGGTGCACTCCCCCCGGGTCCCGACGCGGCCTCGTGACTGAATGGATCCTTTGTCAGGCGCGGATGCTACCGGACCTTGGCTGGAGCCGCAAGCGGGACGGGACGTGCCGCCGCGACAATGGACGGGGAGTGCCCGGACCGGGATCACCCGGCCCATGGGGTGAATGCGGTGTCCGGCCGTGACGCGGAGAACTGCCCGCCAATGACGGTGCACGGTGATCGGGACAGGATGCCTCAACCCCTCGTCCATCACCTCCGTTCCAGCGGCGACCGGACGGAGGTGAGCGGGATCTGCACGGCTGGAGGACGAAGATGGAGCGCTACCCGATCGAAGTCTTGGATCTGGCTGGTTTCCCAGACGGCACAGCGTGGCGTCGCGTGCGCCGGGAAGCCGGGGGCATAACCCGTATGCCCATGCGGGCAACGATCCGGATCGCCGACCTGCAGAACTTGTCTCCTGCTCAGGCCGCCAGGATGCCGACCGACGC
>CADCWH010000110.1 GCA_902806395.1 uncultured Thermomicrobiales bacterium
TACGTGGCCGAATACCGGTTCGAGATCGCCACCCCGGAGGACCTGCTCGCCGCCTTGGAGGCCGAATCGGGTCGCCAGCTCGACGAGATCTGGCGCCATTGGTTCCAGGCGGCGGAGGGCACCGACGATTACGACCGTGATGACCTGGAGCGGTCGCGTTCGCTCGGCCAGGCCAGTTGACCACACGTCGGGCCGGGGACGACGCCGTCGCGGCACGACGAGTCGGCGTCTCCGGGCTCGACGCAAACGCGCCATCGCCCGGGAACGATCTAGCCATGGGCGTCACCGCGGCTAAAGTCCCAGATGTCTCCGGCCTCTCCGAGGACTCCCCGACTCTGGGGCAACGGGGACGGCAGGCCGGTCTCGCTTGGCGACCGAGTCATTTGACCTTGGCGGCACTGGCGATCGCGCTCGGGACGCGCGTCGTGCTGTGGCTCGTCAGTTGGGTATCGGTCCGGGCGCTGCCTCGATTGGGGTATTACCCCGCCCAGCTCCCAGACGCGTTCCTGGCGGGCGTGCCGGCATTGGACGGCTGGGCCCGGTGGGACACCGCGCACTACGTGGCCGTCGCACAACTCGGCTACGGTGACCCCACGAGTCCCAGTCCCCACGGCGGGGTGGGATTCTTTCCTCTCTATCCACTGCTGATGCGGGGCTTTGTCGAGATCGCCGGCGTGGCGGCGACTCCCGCTGCCCTGGCCGTAGCCGGGATCGTGATCGCCAATGTCTCCTTCATGGTCGCCATTCCCCTGGTGGCCCGCCTGGCCGCCGACGATGCCGGGGAAGCGGCGGCACTGCAGGCGGTAGCCCTGCTGTGCCTGGCGCCGCTGGGGTTCTTCTTGAATGCGGCCTACTCCGAATCGCTCTTCCTCGCCCTCGCGGCCGGATCGCTGCTCGCCGCCCGGAGGGACCGGCGGTGGCTCGCCGCCGGGCTGGCCGGGCTCGCGTCGGCCTCCCGCCTCTTTGGCCTCGTCCTGGTCCCGGCCCTGCTGTTCGGAGCTTGGCGACGGGGGGCACCGCCCCGCGACCTGTGGGCCACGGTCACCCTGGCCCCGCTCGGGGCCGTGCTGTCGACCGCCTATCTCTGGGTGGAGACCGGCACCCCGTTCGCCTACTTCCGGGCGCAGGCCACCTGGGGTGGGTGGGGCGAACACGTCCTCGATTACGCGACCCTCTTCGCCCTGCATCCCGACGAGGCATTGGGAGGGGACCCACGCCACCTGGTAATCGTCCTCAACGTCCTGCTCGGGGTGGTCGCGCTGGGTACCCTGCCGGCAGTTTGGCGTCGCATCGAACCAGCGACGGCGCTGTTCACCACCCTGATCGTCGTGGCCCACGTCGCGGTCACCTGGGTCTCCCTGGGCCGCTACCTGCTCCCCGCGATCGGGGTGTGGGTCGTCCTCGGCGAGGTGATGACTCGGCCCCGGTGGCGCGGGTGGCCCCGCGACGTGTCCCTGGTGGCCTCGGCGATCCTGCTGACCTTGATGACGGTCCTGTTCAGTCATGGCTTCTGGGTCGTGTGAGTGGGGTCAGAGCCAACGACTGGGCGGCAGGTCGCGGGCCTCGGCCGTTGCCTGGTGACCGGAGCGACACTCCGCCGGCCTCGTTGGATTCGCTGCCCAATGTCGCGGGGCCGGAGCTCCGAGATCGAGCCGTCTACCCTCCGCATTGACAGATCGCCCGTCGTCGCTACACTGGCCCGACCCTTGGACCGGGCCAACCTCGTCGGCATCCGGAGTCCACGCTGCCGCTCGGCATCGACCGAGGTCTGGTAGGGCGTTCCGTCGCACGACGCGGTGTGGCATGATCCGCGGTTCGAGCGGAGGGTGGCGATGTCGGCCCGTTTCCCTGGTCCCAACCGGCGCGGCCGTGGTTCGCGGTCGCCGGCCCCCCAAGTGGCCAGCGAGTCAGATGACCGCGTCGGACCGACCCTCCCCGGATCGATGACTCCACCCGTCCGGCCAGCGAGCCCCGCGGTACCGCCCCGCCCCGACTCCGACGAAGGCCCCGGTCCCTACCCATCGCCTGGCCCGCCCGCTCCGGCACTCGATCCTCGCGATCCCGTACGACCCAGCACCGGATCGTCCCTAACCAATACCGGGTCGGGGCCAGACGGGACCGTCCCCGTCCGGACGTGGCTCTCGATCACCGAAGCCTGCAAGCTGCTGGGGGTCGACCAGACCACCCTGCGCCGGTGGAGTGATGCCGGGAAGGTGCCCATGTTCCGTACCCCCGGCGGGCACCGCCGTTACGACCAGGCCGCGTTGCAGGCTTTCCTCGACCATGCCGGGCGTGCCGGGTCCGCCTCGACCGGGTCGCTCGTGTCGGACCGGTTGACCGACCGATCCCTCTCGGCCTATGGCGCTCGCCACATCGCCGGGGCGCGGGAGCGGCGGTGGTTCGAGGCCTACGACGAGGCCACCCTCGACGAGCACCGCCACCACGGCCGGCGATTGGTCGACCTCGCGATCCGCTACGCCACCGATCCAGACGTGAACCGGCGGGCGACCCTGCTGCGGGAGGGCGAGCAGATCGCCAACCGCTACGGCACCTCGGGAGCCGCGGCGGGGATCAGCATCTCCGACACGATCGACGCCTTCCTCTATTTTCGGCAGCCAGTCCTCCAGGCGGTGATCGGGATGATCGACGAGGAACGTCTGCCCGCCAAGCGCGTCGCTCACCTCCTGGCCGAGATCAGCACATTCATGGAACATGTCCTCGTCGCCGCCGTCCGTGCCCACGAGTCGGACCCGACCCCGCGCCACCCTCGTCGGGTCGCTCGCTGAACCGCGGGTGGGCGGTGTCGAGCGATCATGTCAGTCCCCCGTGGGCACCGGTTGCGCGGTGCCGGTCGTGCTGGCCATCCCCGCCACGCCGGCCGTCCCGGGCCACCAGTTCCAGCGGCCCAAGAGCAGCACGATGGCCGGGACCATCAGCGACCGGACGATGAAGGTGTCGAGCAACACGCCGAGGGCCACCGCGAAGCCGAGCTGAAACAGGTCCTGGAGGGGCAGGGTCATCAGCGCGCCGAAGGTGCCGGCCAGGATGAGGCCGGCCGAGGTGATCACGCCACCGGTTCGTCCCAGGGCACGCCGGGTGCCGATCGCCAGGCCATACCGTCCGGTCTCCTCCCGGATCCGGACCATCAGGAAGATGTTGTAGTCCACCCCCAGCGCGACCAAGAAGACGAAGAGGAAGAACGGTGTCCCGCCACTGACGCCCTCTTGACCCAGCACGGTGGTGAAGACGAACGTCGAAATCCCCAGGGTCGCGGTGTAGGAGAGGATGATCGTCGCCAGGAGGTAGAGCGGCGCCACCAACGACCGGAGCAGCAGGGCGAGGATCACCCCGATGGCGAGCAAGATCAGGGGCAGGACGATGAGGGTGTCCCGGTCGTTGGCCTCCCTGGTATCGAAGACGGTGGCCGTCTCCCCACCGACCAGGACCGCATCACGCGCCAAACCGGCCCGCTCGGCGGCGTCCTTGGCCGTCTGGCGGAGGTCGGGGACCATAGCCAGCGCCGCGGGACCATATGGGTTCTCGTCGAGCGTCACCGCGAGGGCGGCGACGTTTCCGCTCCGCGAGACGGCGCCCGCGCTGACGGCGTAGAGGGCAATCGCCTCACCCAGCGCCGGATCCGACGGTGGCTCGCCTGACGCCGGGTCCTCTCCTGCCCGGATCGCGTCCCGCACTGGGACTGGCAGGCTCGCCGCCGCCGCCGCCACCTGATCCGGTCCTGGCCCTCCGCCGGTTCCAAAGGGACGGCTCGGCCCGGACACCGCCGAGACCCCATCCGTCGAGGCGAGGGCGAGGGCCACTTGGTCGACCCGCGCCAATGTGTCCGGTGCGAAGAGGTCGGAGCCCTCGGGCAATCTGACATAGACGTCGGTCGGGGCGAGTTCACCGGCCGGGAAGGCCTCGCGGAGCAACTCGAAACCCTCTCGGGACTCGGTGCCCTCCGGCAAGCCGGTGATCTGGTCGTAGGTCTGTTCGAACTGGAGCAAGCCGAGCGACATCACCAGGAACACGGTGACGGTGGAGACCAGCACGCCGACCGGACGCCGGGCGACCACGCCCGCGACCCGGGACCAGATCCCATGGGCTTCCTCGTCAGCGATGGCCGGGTCGTTGGAGCGAACATCGTAGTTGGGTCGGAATGGCCAGAAGGAAAACCGACCCAAGATCGTCAGGATCGCCGGGACCAGGGTCAGGGCTGCGACCAACATCAGACCGATCGCCAGTGCCAGGAGTGGCCCGAGGGTCGCTGTCGAGCGGAGTGTGGCCAGGAGCAGGGCCAGAGTGGCGACCAA
>CADCWH010000111.1 GCA_902806395.1 uncultured Thermomicrobiales bacterium
GCGGCCCTCGTCGAGCAAGCACGCCGGGCGGAGCAGGCACGGGGCGAGACGAACGCGATCCTGGACGCCTCCAGCGAGGCCATGATCCTGATCGCCCCGGATGGACGAGTCGTCTCTGCGAACCGCCGGTTCGGGGAGCTCTTCGACCAGGACATCGTGGGCCTCTCCGGCCAGAGCATGCACGATGTCCGGGCCGATATGGAGCGAGCCTTCACCGACAGCGATCGCCTCCTGACGATCCTGCGGAGCACACTGGGGGATGTCTCGAGCCGCGTCACCGAGATCTTGGCCCAGAAGTACCCCGAGCACCGCGAACTCGCCCTGTTCTCCAGCCCGGTTTTGACGTCCGACGGCGAACACCTCGGCCGCCTCTTCGCCTTCCGGGACGTGACCCGCGAGCGTGAGGTGGACCGGATGAAGACCGAATTCGTCTCGCTGGTCAGCCACGAGCTGCGGACGCCACTGACCAGCATCAAGGGGTACGTCGACCTGCTGATGGAGGGGGAAGTCGGTCCGCTGAGTGACGACCAGCGAGAGTTCCTCGGCATCGTGGTCAGCAATGCCGAGCGCCTGGTGGCCCTGATCAACGACCTGTTGGACATCTCCAGGATCGAAGCTGGCCGGGTGGAGCTGCAGCGGCTCCCAGTCGACTTCTCGCGCGTGGTGTCCGGCGTCCTGACTTCCCTCCGGCCCCAGATCGAGGCAAAGGGTCAGCGGATCGAGATCGCGGTGCCGCCCGCCCTGCCGCCGATCGACGGGGATCTGGATCGTCTGATCCAGATCTTGACCAACCTGGTGGCGAACGCCCACAAATACACCCCCGCGGGGGGCACGATCACGATCGCTGCCCGGGCGACGCCGGGAACACTGCAATTCAGCGTCGCCGACGACGGAATCGGGATGACCGACGAGGAACAGGCCCAGTTGTTCACGAAGTTCTTCCGCGCCCGCAACCGGACGACCCAGGAGGTGGGTGGCACCGGCCTCGGGCTGACCATCACCCGATCACTGGTCGAACTCCACGGCGGGGACATCACCGTCACGAGCACACCGGACACAGGCACCACGTTCAGCGTCACGCTGCCCACGTCCCGCGGCACGACGGCCTCGCTGGTCTTCCCCGACGTTGCCACGTCCCCTGGAGGCACGATCCTGGTCGTCGAGGACGACATCGACATCGCCAATCTGGTGCGCCGTTACCTCGAGCGGGCGGGATACAGCGTGCTCACTGCCGGGACGGCACAGGATGCCCTGTCGATCGCTCGGGACGTACGGCCAGATTTGATCACCCTCGACGTGATGCTCCCGACGCACAACGGTTTCACGCTGCTCGGGTGGCTCAAGGATGACCCCACGACCCGAGAGATCCCGGTGATGATCCTCTCGATGATGCCGGACGATGGCCATGGCCGGGAGCGCGGAGCGGTCGACTACATGGTGAAGCCCGTCCACGAGCGGGCCCTGCTGACCCGCGTGAACCGCTTGATGACCCTACCGGCGAGCCTTTCCCGGATCCTGATCATCGATGCCAGCGACTCCACGCATCAGACCGTGCGGGCGTATCTCGCCCAGAGCCGGATTTCCGTCAGCAACGCGCGGGATATGGACAGCGCGGCCGAGTGGATGGATCGCCACACGTTCGACGCGATCTTGATCGATGGTCGATTTCTCGATGGCATCGCCCTGACCCACCAGCTAGGCACCGGCCACCTGGGCGATCCGACCTCACACCCGCAGCTGGTGACCACCCCGATCGTGCTACTGACCAACCGGGACACCGTGGACGCCGCAGCGAGCGAGGACGCCGCCGGGGACACCACCAATGACACTCCCGTGGTCCCATCCCTGCGTCAACGGCTGAACGTCGTGGCGACCCTCCAGCGGCCCGTTACCGAGGCATCGTTCACCGCGGCGATCTCAAGGGCGGGCATCGATGAGTTCTTGTTCGTCGACCTGGTCACCCGGGGAGCGAGCCGATGAGACCCCAGATCGTCGTTGCCGACGACGAGGCCGACATCCGACGGCTGATCGCCTTCACGCTGAAGCGGCGCGGGTTCGATGTCGCCGAGGTCGGTGCGGGGGACTTGGCCCTCAACCTGATCCGAGCACGTCATCCGGATCTGGTGGTGCTGGACATGATGATGCCGGGCCTGACGGGCGAGGAGGTGGCCCAGGCCATCCGGGCCGACGCGGCGACCGCGATGATCCCAATCATCATGCTCTCGGCCAAGGGGCAACTCGCCGAAGTCCGCCAGGGCATCGCCGCGGGTGCGAACGCCTACATGGTGAAGCCGTTCTCGCCAAGCGTGTTGGCCGAAAAGGTGGAAGAATTGCTCACACCTTCCATCACCGCCCCCACGGAACTCGATCCGGCGAAGCACCGGAGGCCCCATGATTGACCTGACCGAACGCCAGGCGCTGGACCAGCAGGAGACGAGCGGCCTCCGGGTCCTGGTCGTCGATGACGACCCCTCGATCAATCGACTCCTCCAGGTACGTCTGCGGACCCGCGGGTTCCAGGTCGAGGCTGCCTTCGACGGGGAGGAGGCCCTGAGAGCTCTGGGCAGCACCCCTCCGGACCTCATCCTCTGTGATGTCTCGATGCCTGGTGCCAGCGGGCTGGATGTGCTGGCCTGGGTCCGGGCCCAGTCGCTTGACGTGGCGGTCATCATGACGACGGCCTACGGATCGGAGCAAGTGGCGGTTGACGCGCTGCGACGGGGTGCCGACGACTACCTTCGCAAACCGTTCGATCCGGCGGAGTTCCACATCGTGATCGACCGGACTCTTAACCGCCTGCTGCTCAGCCGCCAAAACGCCCTCCTGCGTCGAGAATTGGACCTCCAGCGGCAGCAACTCCAGGCCGAACTGGACAGGGCCAGCGATGTCCAAGCGGCGCTCCTACCACAATCGGACCCCAGCATTCCCGGTTATGAGATCGCGGCGCTCTGCCGTCCGGCCCGTCAGGTCGGGGGGGATTTCTACGACTGGCAGTGCCTGTCTGGGTCGGACGTCTCGGTCTCGATCGGGGACGTGATGGGCAAGGGCATGGCGGCGGCGATCCTGATGGCGACGGTGCGCACGGCGTTCCGGGCCGCGACCGACCGCGTTTCGCCGCTGGAGACGATGATGGCGGTCGAGCGGGCCTTGGCGGAGGACTTGGCCAATGCCAACAACTTCGTCACGGCCATCCATGTCCGGCTCGACTACGCCCGTCATCTCGTGCGGTATGTCGATGCGGGACACGGGTACGGGTTCGTGTGCCGGGCCAATGGCACGGTGGACCACCTGGCCCATCGGGGGTTCCCACTGGGTATCGACCCCGAGATTGCTAGACCGCTGACCCGGACGGAAACGACTCTGATGCTGGACCCAGGCGATGCCCTGGTGATGCACAGCGATGGCGTTGTCGATGCTCCGAAGGCGGAAGGCATCGACATCCCGTCCCTCGCCGCGAGTCTGCTCGCCGCGGGCCCCGCCAGCGAGATGGTGACCGCGATGGCGGATCGGGTCGGAGGCCAGTCCCACCTGCCCGATGACCTGACGATCGTCGTTGTTCGTCGCCTGGCCAACGATGGGAGACGCATGAACCTGCCACCACGCGTCTGACCGACCGTGCTGCTTGGACTTGACCACGTCAGCGCAACGACTGCCGTGCAGGCGACCCGACGCACGAGATGACCGCCGCCACGACTCGACGAGAGCGCGACGCAGACCGGCCGGGGAGCGCCACGGCAGCCACGGGAGACAGGACCATGGAGATCGTGATCGAACCCCAGAACGATGGGACGGCCGTCGTGAGCCTCGACGGTCGCCTGGACTTCGTCACCGCCGGCGCGGTCCGGCAACGGATCGTGGAGACGATCAAGGATGGTCACGAAAAGTTGGTGGTCGACCTCGTGAGCGTGCCATTCATCGATAGCTCCGGTTTGGGCGCCCTGATCGGCGGACTCAAGGCAGCCCGCTCGGCCGGGGGTGATCTCCGGATCGCGCGGGTGCCCGAGCAGACCAAGGTGGTGCTAGCCCTGACGACGCTGGACCGGGTGTTCACCGCCTATCCCTCCGTCGACGACGCGATGACCGGCTACGCCTCGTGATCCCCCGCGTGGGAACCGGCACCGTGCCGCTCGTCCCCATCGACCGCGGCGGCCGGAGGTGATCCCGACCATGGTACCGGAGCCCTCCGATCACCCAGCCGACTGCTCGCTCACCCGCGAGGTGATCGCGATTCCCGCGATCCCGGCCGAGATGGGTTCGGTGCACGATGCCCTGGCGCGCTTCTGGCTCGGTGTCGCCAGGCACCGGGTCGGGACAGTCGAGGCGAGGTGGCGGGCCGAGTTCGAGACGGCGGTCGGGGAGATCACGGCCAATGTGGTCCGGCACGCCCACCCGCCGGGGTCAGTGCAGACGCCGGTTCGGGTCACGTTCGAACTGTTCCCTAACCGGATCGAAGCCCACCTCTTGGACCACGGGATCCCGTTCATCGATCCCGGACCCAATCCTATAGTGGTCTCCACGATCGACCAACTGCCCGAAGGGGGCTGGGGGCTGGACTTGGCCAGGGGGCTCGTCGACGACCTGCTCTACGAGCGGGACGGCCAAGGCGCCAACGCCTGGCGACTGGTGAAGTGGTTCAGCCACGACGGACCGCCGACTCCCGCCGCAGCAATCTAAGTCGGCAGCCCGGGGCGCGCCGTCAGACGGCCGGAGCGACGACCCGTCTCCGACGGGCGCCTTAGACGATGCCGGCGATGAGGAGGCCGATTACCAGGGCCACGACGAACAGGATGATTCCCATCACCAAAAAAATCCGCGGAACGGCACTCGTGCGAGGCGGCACGTCGGACGGTGCGGTCACGCCGAAGCTCACGCCGAGGAGTCGCTCCATGGCCTGTACCTCGGCCAGGGACGGGCGGGCGGCGTCGGGACTCGCCGCCAGGACATCGAGACCGGGGACGGGTGTCCCGGTCGATGCTGTCGCCC
>CADCWH010000112.1 GCA_902806395.1 uncultured Thermomicrobiales bacterium
CATCGCGAGAATGCGGCGAAGGTGGCATACCCGAGACCGATACCGGCGACGCCGAAGCAGATCGCGGCGCCGAGCGCCGAGGTTGAACGATCGCCGGTGGTGAGGAACCGACCGACGAGCAAGAAGGCGAGGACGACTGCCGCGCCGCTGAAGGCGGTGATCGGCCAAGCGCGCATCCCCTCGGTGTGGGTGCTGAGCGTACTGAACCTGGAGGGATCGTCGAGGGACCCACTGGTGCGCCGAGATCGCGGGACGGGAGCCAGGAGCCGCACGATCGAAGCACAGGTGGCGGCCAGGTTGAAGGCGATGTGCCCGGTCCGGTTGGCCATGGTCCGTCTCCCGCTCTAGTCTTGGCAACGCCACCCCGCCAGGGGACAATGGTGCGCGGCGAAAGAACCCGCCTTCCTAACGTACTACGTCCATCGACACGTCGATCGTCGTCCGTCCTATCACACCTGCCGTCTACCGGCTTCCGTCCCCGGAGGGACCATGCCTCGCTTGAGCCGCGCCCAGGACGACGCGCGGCGGGCGGTCAGGGACATCGTGTCCCGGGCCAGCGGGCCGGCGGCACTCGCACGTGGGGTGACTCGGGCCCTGGCCGGGGCGGTGCCGCACGACGGGTATCGCTTCTTCGGCATCGACGGCCAAACCCTGCTGATCAACCGGCTGCTGGCCTCGAGTGACAACGACCACGCTGCCCGGACGGAGTGGCTCTCCAGGGTCTATCTGCGCTCAGACCCATTGACCTTCGCCGAACTGCCGTTCCTGATGCGTGCCGGGCTGCCCGCGGTGGTGCTGAACGACCTACCGGAGAACTGCTGGGGTTACCCGGTCGAGACGTTGGCGACGCTGGATCCGAGGACCCACCGGGACGCCTTCCATGAACTGCGGAGCCCGGTGGGTGGGGTGCTGATCGCGACCTTCCCCACCCAGTCCGGCTGGTCCGGGGCGCTGCAGTTGTACCGGCGTGACGCCTCCCGGCCGTTCCGGGCCGGAGAGGCGGCATTCGTCCGGTCGCTCGCGCCCGTTGTCGGGGCGGGGATCGCCGCCGCGATCCGGCGCGAACGGGCCATGACCACGGCGCCCGATGGGCATGCGACGCTCGGGGCCTCCGGCATCGTGATCCTGGATCACGCCGGTGGAACGCGGCTGACGACGCCCGACGGGGAGCGGTGGCTGGACCGTCTGCGAGAGATGGACCATACGGACCGCTCGGTCCTACCGACCCCACTGGCGGCGGCGGTGGCCGGTCTGAGGTCGGGTGGGGCAGGAGAGGCGAGCCGAGTGACGGTCGGCACGCCGACCGGGACGGTGCGGATCGAGGCGTCGTGGGCCGACACGGCAGGGTCGGTGGCCCTGGTCATCACCCCGGCCGGTCCGCCGGAACCAGTGGCCATCCCCGATCACTGGCCGCTGACCGGACGAGAGCGTCAGGTGACGGTCGCGCTCCTGGCGGGGAAGACCAACCGGGAGATCGCGGCAGGGCTCCATTTGAGCGAGAACACCGTCGAGGGGCACCTGCGGCAGGTCTTCGCGAAGGTGGGAGTGTCGTCCCGCTCCCGCCTCCAGGCTGCCTTCTTCCGAGAAGTCCTCATGCCGCACGTCGGGAGCGGAGGGGACTACCTCACCGCTCCCGACGACGGAGACGATTGGTGATCGGCAACGGATCGTGGCGACCGATCATCCCAGCCAGAGGGATGGGCGGTTCATCGGGGAGGATGGGGCGCCGGGGTCCACGGTGCCCATGGATCGCCGGCCGGTCAAGCTTCGACGGTGAACCCGTGGACCATGCCCATCAGTAGGGCGGGGGTCCCAGTCTCGGGGTCGACCACCCAACTGGTCAGGGCGTAGGTTCCCGGTTCGAGGTCGAACTCCGTCCAAACGGTCTGGTCGGGCGAGAGGACCGCGGCGTAGCCGACCCAGACGAGATCGACGAACAGGTTGTCCCCGGCTGGCGGCGTGCCGCTCATCATGGGACCCATTGCTTCGCGGAAGCCGTCGGCGTCGGTCAAGTACGGCGTCTGGAAGAGCACGACCTGGCGCGGCTGCTCACCGACGTTGGCGAATTCCCAGATCGCGTCACCGGCCGGGATCGTCTCGCCAATGGTGCCGAAGGCGGTGTCTTCCAGGGTGACGGCGACGTCGGCTTCCGGCGTGCCCGCGGTCTCGCCCATGGCCTCGGTGACGGTCAGCGGGACGAGTTCCATGATCTCTTCGCCCTCGGTGCCCGATTGGCGAGAGGCGGCCAAGTGCCAGGCCCCGGGTTGGAGATCGATGACCACGCTGGCCTCGTCGCCGTCGGTGGCATAGGTGCCACCCCCGTAGGTCCAACCCTCGGACGGGACATCTTCACGCGCCATCAGGAGAGCGAGTTCGGTGGCCTCCTCCATCGGCAGGCCCTCGGGTACCGCCATCAGGGCGACATAGGCGGCGACGTCCGGGACGGAGGTGAGGATGATCCGGTGTGGCCCGGCAGGTACGTCGTCGGCCGAGACCGACACCCCGTCGGCAGTGACATCGACGGTGATCTCCGGATAGCCGAGGGCTTCGAGGCGGCTCGATGCGGCAGCGGGGGACGCTTGCTCTTGGGCACGAGAGAGGGTGGGTCCGGCGAGCCCGGTCAACGCCACCAAGACGAGGACGAGGAAACGGACGAACGAGGGGCGGTACATGGTCCGGGAGACGCTCCTGTGCCGGTACTGGCACGATTGATGGGTCCGCGGTGGTCCGACCGGCACCCCCTGGCACCGGCGCTCCCGGTCGGGAGGCGAACGCGACCACGACGATCCTAGGGCCGAATGGACCCCCAGTGCATCCCGGAAATCCGGGGGTCGCTGGGGAACAGATGAGGTGAATGGACGGGGGGCGATCTAGTGTCGACTCGGCGCCGGCCGAGCCGGGTCAGGGATCGCGGATCGCGGGGGTCTCGGCCATGATCGTGTCTGACCATTCCCGGACGTCGGGGAGGAGATGGCGGACATCGGCGGCGCGGGTGCGGAGGTCGAAGGGAGTGTCGATGCCGAGGTCGGCCACCAGGGACCGGTAGTCCCGGTCGAACCGGGCAAAGGTCTCCGCCGGGGCATCGGCGGCGAAGATATCCAAGCAGCGGGAGAAGGTCACCACCAGCCAAAAGACGGCCTCTCGGTGATCACCTCGGTCTATCATCGCACGGCTGCCGTCGATCGAGACCGGCCGGGCGGCCAGCGAGATATCGGAGGCGAAGGGGACCGGGGTGTGGGAGATCGACCGGGCCGCGTCGAAGGCGGCGGTGAGGGCGTCGAGGTGACGAGCGACGCGGTCGGGTCCCATGCCGGTGCTGCCGAGGGAGGCGAGCAACGTCTCGTGTGACGCACCGCGGCCGTGGGCCGCGAGGAGATCACGCGCGGCGACGTAGCGAGTCCGGACGGTCGGGTTGCGGAGCCCGGCGACGAGCAG
>CADCWH010000113.1 GCA_902806395.1 uncultured Thermomicrobiales bacterium
CCAGCGGGTCGCGCGGGTGCTCACGGTGTCCGAGAGTGCCCGGCGCGACCTGATCGACCGGCTGGGGATGATGGCCGAGCGGGTCGGGGTCGTGCCGAACGGAGTCGAGCAACGGTTCTTCGACGCCGCGCCACTGGACGTGGCGACACGTGAGCAAATGGGCGTGCCCGAGACCTATCTACTCTGCGTCGGCACCATCGAACCGCGCAAGAATCACCACGGATTGTGGGAGGCGTTGCGCGGCCCCGGTTGCGACCTGGATCTGCCCCTGGTGGTCGTCGGCCGACCGGGATGGCGTGGTGCGGAGATCGTGGCGGCGGCCGGCGACCTGATAGCCTCTAACCGGGTCATCGTTATGCCGGCGGTCGATAATGCGACGCTGCCGTCACTCTATGCCGGGGCGGCAGCGACCGTGTACCCGAGTTGGTACGAGGGGTTCGGCCTGCCGGTCATTGAGTCCCTCGCCGCCGGACGACCAACCGTGGTCTCGTCGGTGGCGGCACTGGTCGAGGTCGGTGCAGACCAGGTCATTGTGGTCGACCCCTCCGACCCCGAATCCATCGCCGACGGACTGCGCCATGCCCTCGCCTCAAATGAGCGCCTGCCCGACATGACGGCCGCGAGGCGTCATCACGCGGAGTGGTATCGTTGGTTTCGGGCTGGCGAGGCACTCGCGGAGACGATAGAGCGTGTCCATGACGGGCGATAACCAAACCGCATCGCGGACCGAGGCCGAGGATGCGTCCGCGGAGGTGTCCGGTGGCGATCGTGGTGCCGTCTCACCCGGGAAAGACGAGGGAGCACCACCACCCGGAGCCGACGAGGCATCACCCGGGTCCGATCGCGACGACCTTGGTGACGCTGTCACACGCGCCACGTTGTCCGAAGCGCACTCCAGGGTGGACGACAACGCGGATCACGGCATCGACCAGAGCGATGACAGCGACATGCCGCCGCCGCCCGCAGTCGTTCGTCCACGGGACCGGTGGTCCATCATCGCCATCGGCGGAGTTGCCCTCGGAGGCATCGCCTGCATGATGGTCGCCGTGCTCGTCGCGCTCTTCCTGTGATCCCGGCTCACTGGGGCGCTAAGGTAGCTGGGGTGTCGGAGATGTTGCTCGATACGGGGATGAGCCGGGCACTAGGGACGATGCGGGTGAACAGGAGCGGGCTGTCGGGTAGGAGCTAGACGAGGAAGGGTAGGGGATGGTCATCGAATCGGTCGCCAGAGACGAACACGTCGAAGTGGACCAGTCTGATGTCACCGCGGCTGCCTTGACGGTCGCCGATTTCCGCGAGGTCGCTACCAGGATCGAAGACGAGGTCGCGCGGGTGATGGTCGGCCAGGGAGACCTGATCCGTGACGTGCTGACCTGCGTCATCGCCGGGGGCCACGTATTGCTGGAGGGAGTGCCGGGGCTGGGCAAGACCATGCTGGTCCGCACGCTGGGTGATACCCTCGATCTCCAGTTCAGCCGGATCCAGTTCACCCCGGACCTGATGCCGGCCGACATCACCGGCACGAACATCCTGGTCGAGGACGCCGAGGGGCGTCGCCAATTCGCCTTCCAACCCGGACCGGTGTTCTCCAACCTCGTCCTGGCCGACGAGATCAACCGCGCCACGCCCAAGACCCAGTCGGCCCTGCTGGAGGCGATGCAGGAAAAGACGTGCACCGTGGCGAACGTGGTCCGCCCGCTGGCCGACCCGTTCTTCGTCCTGGCCACTCAGAACCCGCTCGAGATGGAGGGGACCTATCCGCTGCCGGAGGCCCAGCTCGACCGCTTCTTCTTCAAGCTGATCGTGCGCTTCCCCTCGGCCCATGAGTTGACCGAGATCGTGCGGCGCACCACCGGCGAACCCCGGGAGGGGGCCAGCAAAGCAGCCGACGGCGCGACGGTGTCGAGGATGGGTGCCCTCGCCCGCCAGGTGCCGATCGCCGCGCCTGTCGCGGACCACGTCGTCCGGATCGTGATGGCGACCCACCCCGAGCACGAGACGGCGGGCGCGGCCGTGCGTCGCTACGTCCGCTATGGCGCGAGTCCGCGTGGGGCACAGTCGATCGTCCTGGCAGCCAAGATCCGGGCCCTCCTCGAGGGGCGCCTCAACGTCAGCTACGAAGACGTGGCGGAGGTGATCGCCCCGGCCCTGCGCCACCGGATCATCCTCAATTTCGACGCCGAAGCGAACGGCGTCACCGCCGACGATGTATTGCGCCAACTGACCGAGGAAGTCAGCGCTCGGGCATAGGGACATCCTGTATCGGAGAGACGTTCATTCCGCCTCCTGGCACCGATACATCGGGCGCCAGGGAAGAAGTCACTGGCAGATGATGCGGATCGACGACGGTGACTGTTTCCCCGGGCACAATGTCGTCTCGCCGTCCTGTCGATGTTCCGCGGTCACGTTCCTCAAGGAGCACCGCCCCAACCCGACGAGCCAAGCAGAGATGATCGCTGGCAAGGGGGCAGCGGGCACGGGGTGGCGACCGCCAGGAATCCGGCGGATCG
>CADCWH010000114.1 GCA_902806395.1 uncultured Thermomicrobiales bacterium
CTTCCGCTAGCAACGCCGCGCAGGCCTCACCCGCACCACCGTGGACGTCCCCGATGGCGAGCATCCCCGCCGCGACGGCCGCCTCCGGTGCCCGGCGGTTCCCCGAGGCGACCACCCGCGCGGCGAGGGCCGACGGCGACCCCGGTCCGTGGTCGACGCAGGCGACCAGCATGGCGTCGACCAGCCGCCGCTCGCCGTCGGAGGGCAATTGTCCCCGGTGCAACAGGAACAGCATCTCGGCGAAGGTGCACCCTTGGATCAGCTCGACGATGTCGTAGCCGCGAACGCGGATGGAATCTGGGCCGCTGTCGGTGATCCCGGTCTTCCACGTCTCCATCGCTGTGTTGGTCCTCCTGACTTGCGCGTCAATGTTGTCCATGTGGCGAGAGCCACTGGTGATCGACGCTTGACCTCGGCTCGGCACCCGGCCCCTCTCGCGACGCGGTCATCACTGACCAGGTTGCGCCGCGATCGGTTAGATGACACCGTCCCGGCGGAGGCGGTCGAGATCATCGGACGACATCCCCAATTCTTGACCGTAGACCTCGTCGTTGTGAGCACCGAGGTGCGGGCCGGGCCAGCGGATCTCCCCGGGAGTCTCGGACATGCGTGGCACGACATGGTGCATCCTGACCTCTCCCGCGTCGTCCGACACATCGACCGTCAACGCTCGCGCGGCCCAGTGCGGGTCTTGGCCGATGTCTTCGATGGTCTGCACGGCCACGGCCGTCAAGTGGTGCTCGGCCGCGATCGCCAAGTTCTCCGCCAGGGTGTGGCGCGCGATCGCCCCGGAGACCAGCTCGTCGAGCGCGTCCACGTTCTGGACTCGTGCCTCGTTGGTCGCGAAACGAGAGTCCAGGAGCAACTCGGCCAGCCCGTAGGCCGTCAGGAAGCGCCCGGCCGTGTCAGGCGTCGAGGCGCTCATGGCGACCCAGTTGCCGTCGGATGTCCGGTACGCCCCGCGCGGGGCGGTGTTGCGCACCTGGGCGGCGTCCCGGGTGCGCACCCGGCCGAGTGCGGCATGTTCGGCGGCGAGGGGCCCGAGGGTCGAGAAGACCGCCTCGAAGAGCGACACGTCGATCGTCTGGCCAGAGCCGCCGTGCACGTCCCGATGATAGATCGCCATCATCGCCGCGTTCCCGGCATAAAGGGCGGCATACATGTCGGCGAGCGGGAAGGGCGGCAGCACCGGCGGGCCTCCCGCCTCTCCCGTCATCGCGGCCAGTCCACTCGCCGCTTCGACCAACGTGCCGAAGCCTGGATAGGTCCGCTTGGGACCGTCCTGCCCCCAGGCCGAGATCCGGACGATCACCAGACCGGGGTGCCAGGCATGGAGCGTTTCCGGCCCGATCCCCCAACCCTCCAACTTTCCCGGCACGAACGACTCGACCAGGATGTCAAATCGGGGCACCAGCTGCCGCAACAGGTGCCGACCCTCTTCCCGGTCGAGGTTGAGCGTCACGGATCGCTTGTTCCGGCCATAGACGCGCCACCAGTAGGACTGACCCTCCGCGCGCCAGGTGCGCAGTGGGTCGCCACGGCCGGGTTGCTCCACCTTGACCACGTCGGCGCCAAAGTCGGCCAGCACCATCCCTAACGCGCCACCTGCCACCAATCGGGACAAGTCGAGGACTCGGACCCCCGCCAGCGCACCCCCCATCTGCCCCTCTCTGACCACGTTGCTCCCCACGGATGTCACCGCACCGATCGCGACCGTCTCGCCGCGTCGGTCCTGGCCCACGGCTCCCGGGTCACGCCGCTGCCGGCCCCACCCGGACGGCCTCGCTGCCCAAGCACCCTTCGGTGACGACCAGGCCGACACCTCCGCCCGTGAGCGGCTGATCCCCGTCGCTGGCGTCGAGGACCTGTTCACCGTCGATCCACCCCCGGATCCGCGAACCTGTCACCTCAACCGCCAACTCGTACCAACGGTCGAACTCCCAAGCAAAGGCCACTTCCGCGAGCGTCGTCTCACCGTCCATCGCCTTGACCAGCCGGACGTGTCCGTCATCGCACAGCGTGAGGGCGTAGTACCGGCGCAGGCCCCCGACCCGGACCGCGAGGCCACCGGACGGCGCCAGGTAGACCTTGACCTTGGCGTCGGCGCGGTAGTCCACCCACTCGGCGGTACCCTGGCTGATGAGCCCGGTGCCGTGGTTCTTGACGATCCGGTACGGCTCCGGCCACCTCGCTCGGAAGTCGTCGACGCCATCCATCCAGGCGCGACGCCACATCGTGCCGTCGTCCGCGGGCCGGTGGAAGGTCACGTCCGGCGCACCGTCCCAGTCCAGATAGTCGAGATAGATCGACCGGTCACCCGCCGAACCATCGCTTCGACCCACCTCGATCCCGACCTGGGCTATCGGCTGTCCGCCCATCTCACCGACGGGCCAGACCAGCTCGGACGTGGCACCTGGTTCCAGGTGTACTTCTGGACCGGGGACGTACCGCAAGCCGTCGGTGCCATCGTAGGTGCGCAGGAAGAGCCGGCAGGTGGTCGGTCCCCCATCCGAACCATCGGCAGCGACCCCGGCCCGGACCGTCTGGCCCGGATACAGTGTGGGGGACGCGATCAGGGTGTAGCCGGTGAGGTTCTTCGCCTCCTCGGGGATGAAGGTCGGGGTGGCGACACGAGACGTCCCGGAGGATGCCGCCGGGGCTGTGATCTTCAGGCTCCGCTGACCCCGCACGCTGTTCCCGGCGACGTTCGTCACCGTGGCGCCTTGTCCGTCAGCCTCGAAACCCTGCACGGAGCCTGGCAGTTCGAAGTGGAACCTGGCCCCCCCCTTCGGAGCCAGCGGGGCCTCACCGGCCAGCGAGCGGCCCATATTCACGACGTGGTACGTCTCGGCCACGGCATCGGTGATCGCCCGTCCCCCGTCGGCAGTGGAGAGATACAACCGGTCGGCGACCGGGCCGCGCCAGTCATACGGCGATTCGTCGATGGTCGCCAGACCATTCTTGATCCCCAGCAGGCACCCCAGGTTGCCGGAGTTGCAGTCCGTGTCCCAGCCGCTCGTGTTGACGATCGTCAGCGACTTCTTGAAGTCGTCGTCGCCGTACAGCAAGGCATGGATGATCAGGGCGTGATTGGGCACCATGTGGCAGTTGCCACGGTACTTGTCGTAGCCATAATTTGCGGCGATCAGGTCTCGGGCTACCCGCCAGTCCGGTTCCTTCGCGTGCCATCCCCGCACGTCGTCGATCAGCCGGGCAATGGTGGAGTCAGCGGGAATGAACGTCAGCGCGGTGTCCAGGAGCTTATTGACGTCCGATTCGACGAAGGCCTGAGCCTCCATGGCGGCGATCACCTGAGCCCCGTAGATCGCCTCCCCGTCGTGGCTGACCGACCCGGCCCGGCGCGCGAGATCCGCGGCCAATTCGGGGTCTCCGGGGGCGACCATCGCCCAGCCGTCGATGAAGATCTGCGAACCGATCTGCTCGGCGATCATCTTGCTGTTGAGTTCGATCGAACCACTGCGCGGGGCGGGAACGCCGGCCTGGAGGCGGAGGAACGCCGTGTGTTCGGTCGAGTTACCCATCCCGCCCCACCAGAGGATCGTGCGGGTCTCGACGATGTAGTTGAGCCAGCTCTGGCCGATCTGCTCCGGGGTCAGGTCTCGCCGGTTGCCGTGGTCTGGCAGGGAGCGCAAGAACGTGAACGTTCCCGAGATGTCGTCGTCGGTAACGACCAGCACGCCGCCCTTGACCTCGGGCATGTAGCGGTCGATCTCCCCGATCTCCCTGGTGATCCGCTCATAGGTCCAGCTCTCGACCGGTCGGCCGAGATAGACGCCGATCAACTTGCCGAGCACCCCGGCATAGACGCGCTCGACGTAGTCCGTGGGCAGAGGCATGGTGAGGCTCCTTGATGACGCGCGGAGAAGGTCGGGAGAGGGTGCGGGGGTCACGCGTCGGCGGCCAGCCGCGCGAACTGGAAAGCCCGGCTGGCCATCTCTTCGGCCCGCCGCCGGTGGACTCGCTCGACCAGGTCCGCGAGGTCGGCGGCCAACGGGTCCAGGTCGACCCGGTTCGCCTCGTTGAGCCGGGCGATCCAATCTGGCCGGATCGTCTGGTCACCATGCATCGCGCCGGTGATCGCTCCGACCATGCCGCCGATCGAATCGTTGTCCCGACCGTAGTTCGCCGCGGCCAGCACACTCGCCTCGAACTCGCCACCGGTGACCAAGAGCAAGCCCAAGGCGATCGGCAACTCCTCGATTGATCGTACGCGGCTGGGACCCCAGTCGTCGGTGCCGTTGCCCCGGTCGCGGATATTCTCGGCCGCACCGTCGAACGGTCGCATCGCATCGCGCAGCGGCGCGATCGCCTCTCGCCAATCGTCGAAGTGCCGCGCTCTCGCCGTCACCGCCTCGATCGCCGCTCGGGTGCCGTCATGGGCACATGCCAACCCGACATCCACGATCGAGTCGACCGTTGCGTCCGGCTTGAACGCCTCGGCGACGCAGGCCGCCACGACGCCGGCGGCTTCGAGCCCATAGCTCCATTGGTGAGCGGAGAAGATCTCGATCGCCGCCCGGTAGGCGGCGTGTGGGTCGCAGGCGTGCACGATCCCGACCGGGGCGGCATACATCGCCGCCCCACAATTGACCATATTGCCGATACCGCCCTGGCGCGGGTCACAGTTCGCCAGTCGCAGGCGCATCAGCAGCCACTTCTCGGGATAGAAGAGCCGATCGATGAGGGGCATCTCCCGGCCATGCTCGGGAACCCATCGCGTCTCGTCGGCGATCCGGGGCACGATCTCGCGGGCGAACCGGAAGACGTCCAGATCGCCGTCAGCCTCGATATAAATCTGACTGAGGATCATCGTCATGTGGGTGTCGTCGCTGAACCGCCCGGCTCCCTTTCCGATCTCCGAGGGACCATTCCACGGTTCGACGTAGTCGGTGATCCACCCGTACCGTTCCCGGACGACTCCCGGCTCCTTCCCCTCCGCCGGTGACCCCAAGGCGTCCCCGACCGCGGCACCATAGAGCGCTCCCCGCACCTTGCGCCCCAATACGCTCCGACCCATGCCTTCTCCCGTCATATCGCGTCCGTCCCAGGTTTCGTCTCCGAAACCTGGGTGCCTAGCCCTTCATTCCCCCTTGGGTCATCCCCTCGATGAACCGGCGCTGGAAAATCAAGAAGATCACGATGATCGGGACGATCATCATCATCGACGCCGCGCTCGTCAGGCTCCAGTCACGGCTGAACCGGGTGGCGAAGTTCTGGTAGCTGGTGACGACGGTGAACTTGCTCTCGTCTTGCAGGAACACTGTCGCCAACAGGAACTCGTTCCAGACCGAGAGGGCGACGACTAAACCCACCGTGAGGAAGCCCGGCCAGGAGAGGGGCACGACGATCTTGGCGAAGATCTGCCACTCACCTGCCCCATCGACGCGGGCCGCGTCCTCGAAGTCGCGAGGCAACTGGACCATGTAGGACCGAAGGAGGAAGATGGCCAGCGGTGCGTTCAGGGCGATGTAGATGATCATCAGGCCGTGGAAGCTGTTCAGCAGGTTCAGCTCGCGCCAGAGGACGAACAGGGGCACCAGGAACAGGTGGATCGGCAGGCTGGAGACCACGAGGAGGAAGAGCATCAGCGCACCCGACCCCGGCAGGTCGAGCTTGGCGAGGCTGTAAGCCGCCATGCCCCCGAGCAACAGCACCCCGACGACGGTGCCCATCACCAGGAGTCCGCTGTTGACCATCGTGGTCGAGAAATTCCCGACATCCCACGCCCGAGAATAATTCGACCAGACGAACCCCTGGGGGAGTCCGAGCGGGTTGTCGCCGATCTCGGTCCGGCTCTTCACCGAGTTGAAGGCCATGATCGCCAGCGGACCGATCGAGAAGATCAGCAGCAAGATCAGGATGAGGTAGTTCGGGGCCAAGCTCATGCTCCGGCCCCCCCGGTTGAGCCGGTTCAAATCTCCCATCCTCTCCGGCGCAGGACGACGAACACCGAGATGACCGCGCCGACGAACACGCTCATCGTCATCCCGATCGCCGCGGCGTACCCGGCCTCGAAGTTTTGGAACGCGTTTTTGAAGACCAAGATCGACAGCACCTCGGAGGCCCCGGCCGGTCCACCCTGGGTGGTGATCCAGATGAAGTCGAACGTCAGGAACGACCAGATGCTGGTCATCAGGACCATGAACACGAGGACCGGCCGGATCCCCGGGATGGTGACGTCCTTGAACTCCTGCCACCGGTTCGCCCCGTCGAGGCGGGCCGCCTCGTAGAGGTCCGGCGGGATGTTCTGCATCCCCGCCAAGAAGAGGACCATCAGGAATCCCCACCAGTGCCAGTTGTCGATGAAGGCAATCGTCGGCAAAACGGTGGATTCCCGACCGAGGAAGGCGATGTCCATCCCCGGCACGCCGCGGTCGTTGAGCCAGCCGACGATTCCCCGGTCCGGGTGGATCAACGAGGTCCAGAGGTGCGCCACGATCACGCTCGGCAAGACATAGGGGATAAAGAGCGC
>CADCWH010000115.1 GCA_902806395.1 uncultured Thermomicrobiales bacterium
ACGCCGCGCTCGATCCGGGTCCGCGTCACCGACCTGACCGAGCCGTGGGACCAGGCGCTCGATGCCCTGCTCACGCTGGTCGAACGGGCGATCCCGGCGCGGCGAGACCAGGAACTGGCGACGGTGGCCTGATCCACCCGCGTTGACGGGCACCGACCGGCCGGGTCCCGAAGCGACCCGGCCCAGGTCCACCCTGGATCGCCGTTCCCGTCAGCTCTCCTTGACGTAGGCGACCGTCGCCCCGTCGCCGCCCTGGTTCTGTTCGGCGAGGGCGTACTTCTCGACCACTGGGTGGCGGTGCAGGTGCTGGCGAACCACTTCCCGCAGGGCTCCCGTCCCCTTGCCGTGGATGATGCGCACCCATGGCAGCCCGGACCGGTAGGCGCTCTCTAAGTAGGCGTCCAGCATTTCCGGCACCTCGTGAGCCCGCTGCCCCCGGATGTCGATCTCGATGGGGATCACCTCGGTCGCCTCTCGGGGCTTGACCGCCGTCTGACCACCCTGCCTCGGGGCCCGGCCCCTCCGCTCCAAGGCAGCGACCGGTTGCCGCATCTTCAGCGCGCCCAGTTGGAGGTCGGCCATCCCGTCAGAGACGGCGACCACCTCCCCCTCCAAGTCCAGCCCCTGCACGAAGACGGTATCGCCGGCCCGGATCGGCTTGGTATCGCGGGCCGCGACCACCGGCCGCCGCTGCAACTCGCGGCGGAATGATCGGACCGCGTCCGCGCTGGTACTTACTTCCCGCCGCCGGCCCTCGACGTGCTCACGGGTCGTGGTGACCGTTTCGCGGTCCCGTTCCAGGCGCCGCAACGTCTCTCGGACCACCTCCAACTCGGACTCGGCCTCGGCCAGGGCCTCTTCACGGGCCGTGCGGCGCTGTTGCTCCGCCTCGCGCAGCTCGCGGGCCGCCCGCATCCGCAGGACTCGGGCGTCTGCCTCGATCTCCTCGGCCCGGCCGATCGCCGCCGCAGCCTCTTCGCGCCGGGCCCGGATGTCCTCCAACAGGGCGTCGGCCCGGGTGTCGTCCTCGGACAGCAAGCCCGATGCGGCTTCGACGATGTCACTGGGCATCCCGAGTCGCCGCGCGATCGCCAGGGCGTTGGATCGTCCTGGCACTCCCACCATCAGGCGGTAGGTCGGCGCGAGGGAGGCGACATCGAACTCGACACTGGCGTTCTCCACCCCCGGTGTCGCGTAGGCATACGCCTTCACCTCCGAATAGTGGGTCGTGGCGACCACCATCGGACCACGGTCGAGCAGGCTCGAGATCAGGGCCCGAGCCAGCGCCGATCCTTCCTGGGGATCGGTGCCCGCGCCGAGTTCGTCCAGCAAGACCAGGCTATCCCTATCGACCGAGGCGAGCATGCCGATCACGGTCCGCATATGGGCCGAGAAGGTCGAGAGACTCTGCTCGATGCTCTGCTCGTCGCCGATATCAGCGTACACGGTCGGGAAAACGCTCAGGATTGACCCATCGGCAGCGGGGATGAACAAGCCGCACTGGGCCATCAGGCAGAGCAGACCGATCGTCTTCAGGGCCACGGTCTTACCACCGGTGTTCGGTCCGGTGATCAACAGGACCCGGTACTCCGAACCGATCTCCACCGTCGTCGGGACCACCGTCGCCGGATCCAGAAGCGGGTGCCTGGCCTCGACCAATGAGACGCGATTCGTCGGGTGTCCCCGACCGGACGCGGGCTCGCCATGCCAGATCGTCGGGCGGGTCGCTCGGAGGTCGAAGGAGAGCAGGGCCTTGGCAATCAGCAGGTCGATCTCGGCCAGTGCCGAGACGAGGCCGAGGAATGCGTCGGCCTCGTCAGCCACCCTGGAACTGAGCGCGAGGAGGATGCGGTCGATCTCGTGCTGCTCGGCGACTTGGTGTTCGCGCCAGCGGTTGTTCAGATCCACCACGTCGAACGGTTCGACGAACAGTGTCCGGCCCGAAGCCGAAGTGTCATGGACGACGCCGGGGATCTGGCCTCGGGCATCGGCCCGGACCGGGATCACGTAGCGACCATCCCGCATCGTCACGATGGCATCTTGAAGCGCCGTCGCGAACCGGCCACCGGCGATCAGGCCGTTGAGGCGGTCCATCAGCCGGTTCTGCGCGACCCGCACCTCTCGACGCAGGCGGCCGAGCTCGGCGCTGGCAGTGTCGAGCACGTCCCCCCGGGGACCGATACTGCGGTCGAGGTCCGCCTCGAGATTGGTCATCTCGACGATCGTGTCGACCAGTGACCACATGCCGGGGTAGCGCTAGTCGCTGTCCGGCAGCCGGAAGAACGCCCTGCGGAGCGTCCGGCTCGCCCGGAGCGTGTCCCCGATCTCCAAGAAGTCGTGTGGGGAGAGGATCGCCCCGCGTGCGGCTCGCCGGACAGCGTCGCGGATGTCCCGGGCCCCACCGACCGACAACTCGGGGTGCAGCGTCTGGAGGTCGACCGCCTCCGCGGTCAGGCAGAGCGCGCGCTCGACGCTCCACCGGTCCGTTGCTGGGACCTGGGAGCGAGCCATCTCCGAGGCGACCCCGTAGCGGCAACGATGCGACAGTCGGTCAAGGACCGCGGGGAGTTCGAGTTTGGTGATGACGCGGCTGTCCACGAGAGATCCATTCAGAGCGTCCCTAGCCGACCCTCTCCAGGATCGGCGGCACCCCACCGGGGAACCACGGGGCGATCGCCTGGACGAAGAACGGGGCGAGACGGAGGAAGACGGGCACCAGGGCCGATCCCCTGATACCACTGTCGATTAAATCCGCGGCGTTGCTGGTACCGGAGGAGACCACCCGGTCCATCACCTGGACGGAAAATTCCAGCACCATCGATGTCACGGTCAAGGTGATGGCGGCGACGACGATCCCGAGGAGCGCCCCGCCGATATTGTCAAGGATACGCAGGCGACGCGGAATTTTCATACCGCTCAGCCATCGTGCCATCGCCACCGTGAACGTGACCGAGAACCCCAGGAAAAGGAGGAGGAAGATTGCCAGTTCGCCCGTCACCTGGTCCATACCCGGGATGATGTCCACCGCTGCCGTGGTCAGGGCCCGGTAGAACACCGCCGCGAGGATGGCACTGAAGTAGACGGCCACGATCGCCGCGGTGAGGCGGGTCACGCCATTGAAGAATCCCACCCCGACCAACGCCATGAAGGTGATGAGGATGATGATGTCGAAGACGTTCGGCATGGTGGTGCTTCCCCACGGTGGCGACGTGACTCAGCCGGCGCCGTCCGCACCGGGATCTTGAACCTCTGCCGATAGACTCGGCTGCGGGCCGTGAGATCCAACCGCACATAGGGCTCGCTTTCCCATCCTATGGAGGATCGGCCTCCACGCACCATCCCCCATTTGCACTAACACCTGACAGCCCCATCACCGTGATTGCAACGCCCTATTTGGGGGTACTTGACACGAACGAATGTTCGTCCCTATACTCGGGTGAATCGTCGATCCACATTCAACCAACGACCCGCTCGCCGCGCTCCCCGCCCGGCACATCATCCGAGAGGACCCGAGCGATATGAAGGCACTCTCCCGCCGCCAACAGGCCATCTACGACTTCATCGCCCGGTTCCTAGACGAGAACGATTACCCTCCCACGATCCGCGACATCCAGCGCGAGTTGGGAATCTCTTCGACGAGCGTCGTGGACTACAACCTCAAGGTCCTCGAAGAGCGATCGATGATCCGACGGAATCGCAACATCTCCCGGGGCATCGAAGTTCTCGGCCGGCACACCTCTCGCCGCAATGTGGTCAGCATCCCGGTGATCGGCCAGATCGCCGCCGGTCTGCCGATCCCCGTGCCCGATGACCTGGCCCTCGGAGACTCGACCGACATGGTCGAGATCGGCAGCGACATCGTCGGCAACGCCCCGCGCGACCTTTTTGCTCTGCGCGTCAAGGGACACTCGATGGTCGATGCCCTGATCAACGACGGGGATATCGTCCTGCTCCATGCGCAAGAGACCTGCGAGAACGGCGAGACCGTCGCGGTCTGGTTGAAGGAGCAGAAAGAAACGACGCTGAAGCGGTTCTACCTCGAAGGGGACCGAGTCCGTCTCCAACCCGCCAATGTGACGATGGACCCGATCTACACGACCGCCGACAACGTCGCCATCCAAGGCAAGCTCGTCAGCGTCGTCCGCTCGATCATCTAACCGCTAACCTCGCCGGCGTAGGCTTTCCTTACCAGGGATCACCGCCAGATGTGAGGGAGCGTCACCCTGACGGCCGCCGGTCTTACCGGCGGCCTTCCCCGTGTGCGGTGCTATACTGCGGGCCGGATTTGACTGACCGGTTTCCGCCGCACTAAAGGCGAACAGCGTGGAGCAAGCCTTTCTCACCGGCCTCGGATTGGCCGCCCCGGCCGGGCTCAACGCCTATCTCCCCCTCCTGATCGTGGCCATCGCGGATCGCTTCGTCGGGGGCATCACCCTCGAACGTCCGTATGACCTCCTCTCCTCAAATCTCGGCATCGGCCTGCTGGTCGTGCTGCTGACGATCGAGTTGGTCGTCGACAAGATCCCCACGCTAGATCACCTCAACGACCTCGTCCAGTCGGCCATCCGCCCCTCTGCCGGGGCCTATCTGATGATGGCCGCCACCACCGACACCGGGCTTGACCCGATCCTGGCCCTATTGATTGGCCTGGCGGGCGCCGGAGGCGTCCACGCCGTCAAGGCTTCGGCTAGGCCGGCCGTCACCGTCACGACCGGCGGCATGGGGAACCCTCTCGTCAGCATGGTGGAGGACGGGATCGCGGCGACCATCACCATCCTGGCAATTGCCGCCCCGATCGTCGCGACCGTGTTCCTGATCATCGCGCTTCTCCTCCTGATCTGGGCCGCCCGATGGGTCGCTCGCCGCGCCCGGCAACGGCCGAAGACCATGTCGCCCGCTACTCCCACCCCGTAGCATCAGGCCGCGCCAGGCTGAGAGTTGCGTCGGTTCGACTCAACCTTTATACTGTCACTCAGACATAATTGGATTGAAGGCGCGAGGTGGGCTATGGCCGTCCGGTTCAAGGACTACTACGAGACGATGGGATTGGAGCGTGCCGCCACGGCGGAGCAGGTACGGTCCGCCTACCGTTCCCTCGCCCGGAAGCACCATCCCGACATGAACCGGGACGACCCTGGGGCCGAGGCCCGCTTCAAAGAACTCAACGAGGCCCACGAGGTCCTGTCCGACCCGGTCAAGCGCAAGATGTACGACCGTTACGGGGACGAGTGGCGCTCCTATCAGCAGGCCGGATACACCGGCGACGAACCTCGCTCATCTGCCCGGGCCGATGACTTCGCCACCTGGTTCAGTCGCCAGAATGGCGCGGGTCGCCCGCCGACCGCGGGGTCGCGCACGGCCGATTCCTTCTCGTTCGAGTACGGTGGCTCCGATTCGGGAGGCTTCTCCGACTTCTTCCAAACGCTCTTCGGCAACCGGGTCAACCGTCCTGGGACGTCGCCGGCACGGTCCCGGCGAAAGGGCCAGGACATCGACGCCACGGTGGAGGTCTCCTTCGAGGAGGCAGTCTCCGGCGGGACCCGGACCTTCGAGGTCCAGGGTACCGGGGTCTGCTCGACCTGCGGGGGGACCGGGCTAGCCCGCGACGTGACGTGTCCGACCTGCGACGGAACCGGCCAGGTGGCTCGGACCAAGGCGATCGAGGTGAAGATCCCGGCCGGGGTCCAGACCGGTTCCCGGATCAGGGTGGCCGGTCAGGGTGGGCCGGGCCAGGGCGGCGCTCCGGCCGGTGATGTCTACCTCGTGGTGACGGTCCGGCCCGACCCACGGTTCGAACGGGACGGAGACAACCTCCGTACCGCGATCGAAGTGCCATACTACGCCGCGATGTTGGGAGGCGAGGCCGTGGTCCCGACCCCGACTGGCCGCGTCGCCCTGACCATCCCGCCCGGCAGCCAGCCCGGCCGTTCGTTCCGCCTCCGAGGCCAGGGCATGCCCCGGCTCAACCGGGGAGGCGAACGTGGCGACCTGTACGCCAGATTGGTCGTCACCGTCCCCGCCACGCTCACCGACGAGGAGAGGGCCCACGTCGAGGCGCTGCGCGACCTGGCTGAGGGCCGGCGAGACTAGCCAGCGCGCATCGGGCTGCTGGCTTACGCTTGGCCACTTGGATCTCGGGACCCGCTAGACCCCCTATCACTGGACCAGATCGTCGGTCGTGACATGGCTCGGGTATCATCAGCGGTGAACGCGACATTCCCGAGAACGCCCCCAGGCCGGCCGGCGGCCTGGTTCGGCGCACGCGGCTGCGAGGACACCATGCCGGTCACGATCATCATGGGCGGTCAGTG
>CADCWH010000116.1 GCA_902806395.1 uncultured Thermomicrobiales bacterium
CACCCCGGATGCCCTCGTAGACCTGCTGGTACAGCGGTACCGCCAGCGCCCGGTCGATCGTCACGAATAGGTCCACCCCGGTGCCCTTCCCGTGTCCTGCCGACCTTCCGGGCAACGGCTCACCGGCCCCATGGTCGTCCCGCGTTTGGCCCACACCGCCGAGACGAACCACCGTCGGCCGTCCGAGTCGTCGAGTGGCCTGGAGGATCGGCCATGAGATGGCCCTGGCGCAAGGCCACCTGGGCAACTATCCTCGAATCGAACCCCGATCCACCGCACCGGTGCGTCACCCGCCAGTGGTCCAACGGCCCCGGCACGCACCTCACGCTGCCGATCGACCTTGCCTTCGGTGCTGATGTCGGGGACACCACCGGGCTCGGGAACCAGGAGAACGCGACATGAGCCACGTCCCCATGCCCGTCGACATCGCGCCGGACCGATCGGAGTCGCTACCCGCTGGGGCGATCGACCCAGGTGAGTCGACGTTCATGCCCCCGTCACCGCCGGGCGTCGCTGCCGAATACCGTCACCACGACCGCCTCGTCACGCCAGGAGTCGATCTCATCGGACCCGGCACTCACCTGAAGTGGTATGACCTCCACCTGATGGGGACCGATGTGCCGGCCGAGATCGACCAGGCCGCCCGGGAGGCCGTCCGGCGAGAGATCGCCTCCGGGTTGGATAGCGACCCAACCAATGGGGACGGCCAGACCTTGACGCTTGGCCTGGTGGTGCTGCATGTCTCCGAACCGATCACTTTCCTGATCATCGGCACCTGGCGTGGCAACCAGGAACTCTGGACCACGACGGCGGTGCGCCCGACCGCCGGCGGCGCGTTGGCGATGCTGCCCGGCGTCCGTCATCGCCCCAACCTGTGCGTCTGGGAAATGGCGCCGGTCTGGCACGAGCGACAGGCTTGGGTCCGCTATCTCCGTTCCCCCCGCGACGACGCTGCCCGCGAGACATTCCTGGCCGACCGCCTGGATGGGCTCGTCTGACGCCCGCGCGACGACCCGGCCGGCGAAGGTCTCGTCCGGTCCCGCACGACCCGAAACGGAGGCACGTCCTCATGACCGCGATGACACCCGCCACGGCCGCCCCCTCGGCCATGGAGACCACGCTCCGGCGTCAGCCGGATGACCTTCGCCGGCTGCTGGGGGAAGGATGGGGACAGGCTGAGGCGGCGGCGGCGATGCTGACCCAAGCCCGTCGCATCTCGCTGGTCGGGATCGGCACCAGCTACCACGCCGCGATGGTCGGTGCCTGGCTCTTCCGGGCCGTGGGGTTCGACGCGCGGGCTCTCTCCTCCTCGGATGTCGCACGGTATCCCGACCAATGGGGGATCGGCCCGGGGGAGGCGGTGGTCGTGATGGCCCACACCGGGGTCAAGACCGACTCCGCGACGGTCCTCCGCCTGGCGGCCGGGTCGGGCGCGACCGTGCTATCCGTCGGCAGCCTGACCGCCGAGCACCCGGGCTCCGGACTGGTCCTGCGGACGGTGCCGCGGGAGACCTCCGCCGCCTATACCGCCTCGCACCTGACCACGATGGTCGTCCTCACTCAGGTCGCGGCCGTAGCCGGGGAGGCGAGGGGGGCAGCGGGTACGACCGGGTTCCGGGAGGCACTCTCGGGGCTGCCCGAGCAGGTCGCGGCGACCATCGACCGGGCTGCGGAGATCCAGCCAATCGCCGCCCTGGCCAATGGGCGCCGGGTCTACGCGACCGCAGCCGGGCCGAACGAGGCTACGGCCCTCGAATTCACGATCAAGGCCCGGGAAGCCGCGCACGGTTGGGTCGACGCGATGGCCCTGGAGCAGTTCCTCCACGGTCCGGCCGTGGCCGTGAACCGTGACGACCTCGCGATCGTGGTCCACGTCCCCGGTGCCGCCGCCGAGCGAACCTCGGCCGTGGCCGGAGTCCTAGCGGCGATGGGGGCTCGTCTCTGGGTGATCGGTCAACCGGCTCCGGACGCACCGGACGCGGACGCCTTTACCCTCCCGGGCTTAGCCGGGATGCCGGAGGTCCTGACCCCGCTCTTGGCCGTGGTCCCGATGCAGATCCTCGCGCTCCAGATGGCGATCCTGCGCGGGACGAACCCGGACACCTTCCGCCGCGACGACCCAACCTACGCGGCCGCATTCGGGCGGCTGACGCTCTGACGAAGCCGACAGCGAGCAGATGATAGCCGGAGGCCCGTAGGCAAGAGGCGGCAGGACCGTGGTCCTGCCGCCTCTTGCCTACGGGCCCGATGGTGGGTCTGGCCGATCGACCGAGGAATGTTCCCCGCCCGAGCGCGCGAGACCGGCGAGAACGTCCAGGGGGATACGCGTCAACTGGTCGGAGTGGTGGGGGACTGGGCGGCATCGTCTGCCGGTGATGGGTCGCCGGGGCCCGCGCCGACGGCGGGGTGCGAACCATTCGCGGTGCTCCCCCCGGGTGTGATCTCGTCCAGGGAACGGCTGGCCGAACGGATCGTGATCTGGCGAGCGCGGGCGACCTCGGCGCGGGGCAGCGTCAGGCGCAGCACGCCGTTGTCCACGGTGGCGTCAGCGCGGGCGGAATCGACATCGATCGGCAGCGCCACCGAGCGCCGGAAGCCGCCATGTCCTAACTCGTGCAGATACCAGGTCGCACCGCCCCCCTCGTCTGACGCGGCCACATTGGGAAGGTGCCCCGCGATCGTGACGGTGTTCTGGTTGACGGTGATCTCGACATCGTCCGGCCCCAATCCCGGGATCGCGGCGATGATCACCACCGCCTCGTCGGTCGCGTAGACATCGAGGGGAAGGGCAGCCCGACTGGTCGCTCCGGCGCCGTGCCCGTTCCCGGCCAGCGCTCCCCGGAACGGCCCGCCAAAGCTGTCCGAGACGAGGCGATCCATCGCCTCCCGGAGGCTGATGAACTCCTCTCCGAATGACCCACCCTGCTGTCGATTCACCATCGTCGTGTCCCTTTCCGGCGGAGCCTCCCGCCCCGCACTTCACTCATCCCATGATATCACCCCAACTCATACCGATCAATCAAGATGAGTCGGTTCATGTAGTCCTCGTTAGTCGGCACCGTGCGTAACCCCCGGCGATCCCGGCGATGCCCATTCGGTTCACGGCCAAGCGATACTCTCGCTCTCAAGTCGATCTGGATCTGACCCAGCCTGGCCGGGCGGGTCGACGCACCGCCGGCGAGCGGGGAGGAGCGGGGCGCGATGGGCGATGAGGTCACGATCCGGACCTTGAGGGCGACCGATCGAGACGCCTATGTCCGGGAGGTCCACCGCCTCGCGCCCGTGGGCAACCCGAGCAGGCGGGACCCGGGGATCCTCGCCGATTGGCTCCGTCGCTTCGCGTCCGGCGA
Source organism: uncultured Thermomicrobiales bacterium (assembly GCA_902806395.1). The sequence continues at coordinate 3,351 of CADCWH010000116.1, forward strand.
TCTCGACGCCGAGCGCCCGCTGGGACACGAGACGTTCGTCGCGGTCGGGCCGAACGACGAACCGCTCGGCTGGCTCGCGATCCAGCCAGACCAAGAGTATTTCACCGGCCGTGACCGGGCCTATGTGATGGTCCTGCTGGTGGCCGGGGGCGCCGACGGCCGGGGTATTGGCCGGGCCCTGATGGCGCGTGCCGAGACATGGGCTCGGGAACACGGCTATGACGAGATCGCCCTCGACGTCTTCGCCAATAACGATCGCGCCCACGATTTCTACGCCCGGGCCGGGTTCCGCCCAGACCTCCACCGTCTGGTCAAGCGCCTCGACGACTGACTCCTGCCCCCGACCACGCTTGGCATCCCCATCATGCGGCCCCCATCCGCCATGGCCACCATAGGGCACCCCGGGACGACCGGCACCCCGTAGTGACCCGGGGCCAATTACGGACCCGGCGGAATCGTGGCGGGCGGCGTATGGGCGACGCCTGGCTGACTGACGACGTGAGCGAACACGTCAGGTCGAGGCCGGTTTTACTCCGGTGCGGCCGCCGCCTGACAGTGCGCGCAGGTGCCGAAGATCGCCAGGTGATCGATCACGGGCAGGAAACCGTGGTGGCTGGCGATGGCACCGCGGAGCGGTTCGACCAAGGCATCGTCGAGGTCCGATTGGTGTCCACATCGGTGACAGACCAGGTGGTGGTGACGACGTCCCTCGAGCAACTCGAAGTGACGAACCCCGCCACCGAGGTCCGTCTCGGACACGATCCCGCTCTGGCGAAAGGTCTCCAGTGTCCGGTAGACGGTGGATCGGCTGATCTCCGGGGCCCGGCGGGCAACACGCCCGAAGACCTCCTCGGCCGTCAGGTGGTCTCCGGGCGTGAAGGCCTCCAAGATCAGCACCCTCGGCACCGTCACCCGCAGACCGGCCTCCCGGAGGCGCGCCGCGCTGTCAATGGACCGTCTGTCCCCCAACGACGACGGGTCGTCCGGCATGGTCATCTCCCGTCCCAAACCTTCCCGCCCGACTCCCACCGCGTGATCGGGACTACGCTCCCGCGGCACTCCGGTATCCCGCGCACCGACCGACCGTTGACGCACCCACGCGAGACCCATACCATGGGAACCTTCGCAGATGCGAATGGTCGCAACAAGGGCTGCCCGAGACATGTGTGACGAACTCCCGTCCCCCGAGGGGTCCACCGGCCCACGTTCGTGGCCCTACCCGCCGCCAACCAGAGAAGGGACCAGCCTTGGGCACCAGCGGACGATCTCTTAGGGGCGGCGAACGGTCGTTCCCAACGCCCAATGGTCCCTCCCATCTCGCCGGGGCGGCGACCTGGCTGCTGTCGGCCGTCGTCATGCTGACGGTCCTCCCCGCCGGAGGGACCATCCTGGCCCAAGGCACACCGGCCGCCACCGTGGGCCAGGCGACCCCCGTCACCCCCCCGGTCAGTTCCCTTGGTTGGGAGGACGACTTCGAGACCGAGGACGGCACCCTGAACGTCGCGACCACCGTCGCCCCGATCAGCTCGATCGTCCGCAACGTGGGCGGGAACCTGGTTGATGTCCACGGTTTGGTGCCAGACGGGACCAATTCCCACACCTTCGAACCCGCTCCGTCCGACGCGGCGCTGCTGTCCCGGGCTGACCTGGTGGTCGTCAATGGCCTGGCCCTCGAAGAACCGACCATCGCCCTCGCCGAGGCCAACCTACGCGAGGGGGCAGCGATCTACCGCCTCGGTGAGCAGACGATTACCCGTGAGGAGTGGGCCTTCGACTTCTCCTTCCCCGAGGAGGACGGCGACCCGAACCCCCATCTCTGGACCAGCGTCCCCTTCGCCCTGCGCTACGCCGAACTGGTGACGGGCTGGCTCACAGAGCGAGACCCCGCCAACGCCGCAGGCTACGCCGCCAACCTGGACGCCTTCCGGACCCGGCTCCAGGCACTCGATGCCGGAATCAGGGTGGCGATCGGGACGATCCCCGAAGCGAACCGCAAACTCCTCACCTACCATGACTCCTGGGCCTACTTCGCACGAGAGTACGGGATGACGGTGATCGGCGCCGCTCAGCCCGCCAACTTCTCGGAGCCCTCCGCACGGGAAGTAGCTGCCCTAATCGAGCAGATCCGCGCCGAGGCGGTGCCGGCCGTGTTCGGCTCCGAAGTCTTCCCCAGCCCGGTGCTGGAGCAGATCGCCGAGGAGGCCGGTGCCGCATATGTCGACGGCCTGCGCGACGACGCTCCGCCCGGTGACCCTTTCACCCCGGACCACACCTACGTCGGGATGATGCTCACCAACATGGCGCTGATGATCCCGGCCCTCGGCGGTGACGCCTCGGTGCTGGCGACGGTCCCGGCATGGGATTCCTATGTCGCATGACGGCACGACGCACGGCCCACTCGACCCCGCACGCGACGGGTCGAGCACGGCCCACATGGACAGCCCGGGCGCGAGTGTCGGACGAGCCAGCGGCCATGGCGTCGGTCAGGCGGTCGGCCAGGCAGCCATCACCCTGCGCGACTTCAGTGCGGGTTATGATCGATCCCTGGTGGTGCGGGACGCTGACCTGACGATCGCGCCCGGCGACTTCGCCGCCGTGATCGGGCCGAGTGGGGCGGGAAAGACGACCCTCCTCAAGGCCATCGTCGGTCAGGTCCCCCATCAGCATGGCACGGTGGAGGTCTTCGGCCAGCGCGTCTCCCCCGGCCGACCGCCGCGCGGCGTCGGATACGTGGCACAGGTTGAGGGGATTGACTGGTCTTTCCCGATGTCGGTCGCCGACGTGGTGATGTTGGGCCGGGTCGGCCGCCTCGGTCGCCGCCCGTGGCCCAGCCGGGCCGACCGCCGGGCCGTCGCCGTGACACTGGATCGGCTCGGCCTCGGTCACCTGGCTGGCCGGCACATCCGCGACCTCTCCGGTGGGCAGCAGAATCGGACCTTCTTGGCCCGGGCTCTGGTCGGCAACCCCCATCTGCTGCTGCTCGATGAACCGACCGCCAACCTCGATCCCCGGACCCGTGACGACCTGCTGCGGGCCCTGGTCGATCTCAACCGGACCGGGGTCACCGTGGTGATGACGACCCACGAGGTCAACGCGGTCGCCCTGCGCGCCCCGCTGGTGGTCTGCGTCAATGGGGGCATCGTTGCCGCCGGGCGACCGGCCGAGACGCTGACCGAGGCGGTGCTGACGACCACATTCGACGCCCCCATGCGGCTGATCACCGACCCGGTCACCGGCGAGCGGCTGGTCTCCGGCGCGACCGGTCACTGGGATGCTGCCTGGCACGGTGACCGGGGTCACCAACCCGCGTGGCACCCCGACCTCCGGGGAGACCAGGCGCCCAAGCGGGATCACGTCCAGCCTACGTCGTCCGCCCCGTCCCCGTATCCGGTGTTCGATCCACCCTGGCGACCCGCCGACCAGTCGCGGCAGGCGATCCCACGATGATCGACGCCCTGCGAGAGCCGCTCGCCTTCGCCTTCTTCCGCCATGCCCTGATCGCCGCGACGACGGTCGGCGGCCTCTGCGGCCTGATGGGCGTCTTCATCGTCCTGCGCCGGATGAGCTACATCGGCCACGGCCTGTCGCACTCCGTCTTCGGCGGCGCGGTCGTCAGCGCAGTCTTCAATTGGAACGTCTACCTCGGCGCCGGCCTCTGGGGGTTCCTCTCGGCCCTGCTGATCGAGGCCACGGCCCGGCGCCGCAACATCGGTGCGGACGCCGCGATCGGGATCATCAGCACGGCGTCGTTCGCGCTCGGCGTGGCGATCATCAGCCAGTCAGGGAGCTTCGGCCGTGACTTCGAGGCCGCCCTGTTCGGCAATATCTTGGGCGTCACCCGCTCGGACCTCATCGCGATCGGGGCGGTGGCGACGGTCGTGGTGATTGGCGTCGGCCTCGCCTGGCCGCAGTTGGTCTTCACCACCTTCGATCCCGAGATCGCCCCCGTCTACGGCGTGCCGACCCGCTGGCTCGACACCGGATTCGCACTGGCCCTGGCAGCGACCATCGTGGTGTCGATGAACGTGGTCGGGGTGACGCTGCTGGCGGCCGCGATCGTGATCCCGCCGGCGACGGCCCGGCTGCTGACCGACCGATTCGG
>CADCWH010000117.1 GCA_902806395.1 uncultured Thermomicrobiales bacterium
CACCCTCGCTCATGCCGTCTCCGACTCCGGTGCCACCCACCGGCTCGCGTGGCCGACGGCCTGGTCATAGACCCGATCCCACCCATCGTCATCGAGGGCCACACTCAGCAAGTCCGCGTCACTGGCGATCGGCGAGAGGACCACACGGCTGACGTGGGGTAGACCGACACCGCTGCTGGAGGTCGTGAGGCCGAACGCCGAGGTGCGCTCGACCGAGAATGTCGCGCCGTTCGGGCCGCCAGTCCGCAGGGTGATGGCACCGAGGCCGGCCGCGAAGCTGCTCTCGTAGTGTGGACGGAACCGAATCACGGCGTTGACCTCCGGCCGATCAGAGGTCCGGGTCGAGAGGGCTAGGCGGTAACCGGTCCGGGTCCGCTCCAGTGGACCCACGGGCGACCACCCCAACGAGGAGACCATCCACCCCGCTAATAGGAGCGCGGCGGAGAAGCCCGAGATCCCGCCCTCGTTAGCTGGGGCATAGACGATCTCGACATCGGAGATCGCGTCGAGTGCGGGACGGGTCGCGGGGGAATCGAAGAACTGGGCCACCAGCTGACGCCAGGTCGCCAGGCGCTGCCACGTGAAGTCGGAGACCCGGGGACACCGCATTCGTGAAGTCGTGAGTGCCCGGATCGCCGGCAGGCTACGGCGGGGGTTGGACAGCGACGCGGTGTCAACGATCACGGTGTCCATGATCTCCGCCAGATTGCGGAAGATCGGACTCGGGTGGATCCCGTCGCCGGGCCACCAGAGGAAGTCGGCGAGTTCGGAGACCAGCAGCGGGGACGCCACGCTGGCAAAGTCCTCCGCCATGGAGGGATGGACTTCCACCGTGACCATCTCGTAGCGGATCGTGCGGCGGAGTCGGGCCGCCGGTTGTTCGAGGATCGAGGCCCGAATGGTGAAGACCTCATCGCCGTCTGACTGGGTATCGTTGAGGATCAGCAAGATGACCCGGGCCGGTTGAAACTCCGGCAAATCGACGATGGCTCGTTCGAGTCGTTGGGCCTCGCGAGGCGACCGGGCAACCGCGACGACGTTCACGGTCGACGAGCGGGTCATCAGTTGCGACATGTGGATATCGGGTCCCGCATGTCGATCGCCACGGGTGACCGAATGGTCCGATGACGCGGACCGGTCGTCCGACTCCGCTGATTCCTCGGACCCGCCCGCCGCCCGTTGCGCCAGAGTCTCCCAGAGACCTGCCAGGGACCGATTCACCACGGCCACTTCCACGGTCGGAGCTTGCCACTCCACGGCGGGAAGGGCCAGCGCGTCGGCCAGGGTCCGGCTCGGGGAAGTCGACCGGCGGCGCTTCACGGTTGCCATCTCCGGATGCTCCTTATCGACGGGAACCGCTCGGTGCTTCGCCGTCGGCACCCGCGCCGGGTGCGATCGGTGCTCGTCAGACGGTACGGAGGACGGACGCCATCACGGCCGGCGCCATTGGCGTCCGTCCCGCTCGATCAGGTCGTCGGCCTCGCTCGGTCCCCAGGTCCCCGACTCGTACGGGACGGTCGGCGAAACGCCGTTGCCCCAAGCGTCGAGGATCGGCTGGACTAGTGACCAGGCCGTTTCCACTTCGTCGCGGCGCGCGAACAGGGTGGGGTCGCCCAACATGGCATCTAGGAGGAGGCGCTCGTAGGCATCCGGCCCCGCCTCGCCGAACGATGCCCCGTAGAAGAAGTCCATCCGGACGGTCCGGAGTTTGGTGGTCGGCCCTGGAACCTTGGCCGCAAAGCGAAGGGCGATCCCTTCGTCCGGCTGGATGCGCATCGTCAGGACGTTCGGTGCGACACCCTCCAGATTGGCCCCCGGCACGTTTTGGAACATCAGGTGGGGGACTTTCTTGAACTCGATCGCGATCTCGGTCACCCGCCGCGGGAGTCGCTTGCCGGTCCGTAGGTAGAACGGCACATCGGCCCAGCGCCAGTTGTCGATCTCCAACTTCAGTGCAGCGAATGTTTCGGTTTGGGATTCCCCCGCCACGCCCCGTTCGGAATGGTACGAGCCGACGTGTCGGCCGCCGGCCGAGCCGCCCGCGTACTGTCCACGGACCGTCTTGATCGCCACGTCGTTACCGGTGGGAGGCTTGACGGAGCGGAGAACCTTGACCTTCTCGTCCCGGACGGCATTCCCGTCGAATTTTGCGGGCGGTTCCATCGCCACGACGGTCAACAGTTGCAGGATGTGGCTCTGGACCATGTCGCGTAGGGCCCCGGCCTCCTCGTAGTAGCCGCCCCGGCCCTCGACCCCGATTGCCTCGGCGGCCGTGATCTGCACGTGGTCGACGTAGGAGCGGTTGAAGACCGGCTCGAAGAGGATATTGGCGAACCGGAACGCGAGGACGTTCTGGACCGTCTCCTTTCCTAAGTAGTGATCGATCCGGTAGATCTGGCGCTCCGAGAAGACGGCGGCCATCTCCTGGATCAGCCCCCGGGCACTGCCGATGTCGTGGCCGAAGGGCTTCTCGATCACGACCCGATGCCAGTTCTCGTTCGGGTCGGAGAAGATGTCCTGACGTTTGGCGACGCCCGAGGCCCCGAGGTTGGCGATGATCGGGGTGAAGAAGCTGGGCGATGTCGCCAAGTAGAACAGGCGGTTCCCTCCGGTCCGCCGCTCCTCATCGATCGCCGACAGGCGCTCCTCCAGCGTCGCGTAGAGGGCGGGGTCTTTGAAGTCGCCCTGGACGTAGCGGAGTCCGCGAGCAAAGGTCGCCCAGCTCTCCTCGGTGACCTGGGAGCGGGCGGACTTGGTGACCGCTTCCTTCATCACGGCGCGGAATTCGTCATCCGACCAGTCCCGATGCGAGACTCCGACGACCGAGAATCCCTCGGGAAGCGGGTGATCGACCGCCAAGTCAAAGAGCGCCGGCATCAGCTTGCGGGCGGTCAGGTCTCCGGTGACCCCGAAGATGACCATCGTACAGGCGTCGGGCGCCCGATTGAACGGCATGCCGGCCCGGAGCGGGTTCCCGAGCGTCCCGGCCTGGCGGGACGGGTCAACCGCACCGTAGAGGTACTCGTTCTCAAGAGTTTGACCCGTCGGCGCGGTGGGTTCCGCGGCGGGGACGACTGGACTCGTCACGACCATACGTCTTATCACCTCGTGGTCCATCGCCTGCCGTCAATGGTGCAGTGGGAAGTGAACGTCCTGCGAACCGTCCCGTTTCCGGCGAAGCGCCGGGGATCTCGTCATATGGTGGTGAAGCTCAGAAGTCCTGCTTCTTGACGGCCTCGGGTGACCGAGAGCCGCGCTCTTCCACGTCCGGTTGCAATGCGGCGTGCGAATCTGGTTCCATCACGTCGCTGAGTTCGGTCGCCTCGGGTAGGACGCCACCCTGTGGGGAGCGATCACCCTCGCCCTCACCGCCCGCCCAGGCCTGACGCGTGGACCGTTCGGAGGCCACCGTGTCTTGGTCGCCAACCGGGGTCCAGACCGTGTGGAACGTGCCCTCCTTATCGAGGCGCCGGTAGGTGTGGGCCCCGAAGAAGTCACGCTGACCCTGGATCAGGTTAGCGGGCAGTCGCTCCTGCCGGTAGGTATCGACGTAGTCCAGCGATGCGCTGAGGGCGGGACAGGGGATGCCATGGGACCGGGCCACCTGGACGACGTCGCGGCAGCCCGCCATGCTGGCGTTCACGGTTGGAGCGATATTGTCAGCGACCAGGAGGTTGTCAAGCACGGCACCGGCGTCGCCGGAGAACGCCTCCCGGATCGGGTTGAGCAGGGCGGCCCGAATGATGCACCCCCCCTTCCAGATGCGGGCGATCTCGGCCAGGTCGAGTCCGTAGCCATAGGTCTCCGAGGCCGCCGCGAGCAGCGCCATCCCCTGTGCATACGAGGACACTTTGGCGAAGTAGAGGGCATCTTCCAGTGCGTCGATCAGGCGGCCCCGGCTGGCCGGGTCGTCGGACAGCAACGGCGGCGTGGCCTCGGCCCCTCCGACCCCGTCGTGTTCCGGTCCTCGCAGGATCGCGCTGGCCCGGACTCGTTCCGCCTTTCGGGAGGACATGCTGCGAGCCATCACCGCCGCGTCGATCGTGGGGATCGGGGTGCCCAGCTCTAGCGCATTCTGGCTGGTCCAGCGGCCGGTGCCCTTCTGCTCGGCCTGGTCCGCGATCACGTCGACCAGTGGCTGGCCGGTCTCGACATCGACGAAGTCGAGCACGCTGGCGGTGATCTCGATCAGGAACGAGGCCAGCTTGCCGCCGTTCCAGCGCTCGAAGACGTCGGCGATCTCCGGCGCCTTCATCCCCAAGGCGCGCCGCATGACGTCGTAGGTCTCGGCGATCAATTGCATGTCGCCGTATTCGATCCCGTTGTGGACCATCTTGACGTAGTGGCCCGCGCCCCCGGACCCGATGTGGGTGACGCAGGGGCCGGCCTCGGTCTTGGCGGCGATGGCGACCAGCATGGGCTCCAGGGCGGCGTAGGCCTCGGCCGGTCCGCCCGGCATCAGGCTGGGGCCCCAGAGAGCGCCATCCTCGCCGCCGGAAACACCCATCCCGACGAATTGGAATCCGGCCGCGGTCAGGTCCTTGGAGCGCCGTTCGGTATCGGGGAAGAACGAGTTGCCGCCATCGATGATGATGTCGCCGGGATCCAGGAACGGGGTGATCTCCTCGATCACGGCATCGACGGGCGCCCCGGCCTTGACCATCAGCAGGACCCGCCGCGGGCGGGCGAGGGAGGCGACGAAGGAGGCGATGTCGTAGGCCCCGGTGATGGTGGTCCCGGCCGCCGCGCCGTCCAGGAACGTGTGAGTCTTGGTCTCGGTCCGGTTGTAGACCGTGACTTGGAACCCGTTCCGGGCGACGTTCATGGCCAAGTTCTCGCCCATCACGCCGAGGCCGATCAGGCCGAGGTCCGCACCCTGGCTGGGCCGCGTGAGTTCCCGCGTCTGACGCGTGGCCGTGTCCGTCATCGTCGTCATCCTCTCCGGGTCACCCCGGTGATCATCGCCATCAGCGGGAGCCCTACGATGCGCCGACAGCTTCGGCCAGTGTCGCCCGCTTGGCCTCGACGCCGTCCAGCAGGGCCTCGAACGATGCCGAGAAGGTGGCGATCCCTTCGTCTTCCAACTGGGCCGTCACCGCGGTGAGGTCGATGCCAACCTCGGCCAGGCCGGTGAGGACCCGGCGGGCCTCATCGAGCCCTTCGGTCACCGTCGTCGCCACCTTGCCGTGGTCGGCGAAGGCCTCCAGCGTCTTCCCCGGCATGGTGTTGACCGTATTGGGACCGATCAGTTCCTCGACGTAGAGCGTGTCACGGTAGGCAGGGTTCTTGACCCCGGTGCTGGCCCACAGCGGTCGCTGGGGGTGGGCGCCGGCCTTCGCCAGTTCGGCGAATCGGGGCCCATCGAAAATGTCCTGGAACGATGCGTAGGCCATCTTGGCGTTGGCGACGGCAGCCTTGCCCATGAAGTCGTTGATCTTGTCCTTGTCGGCCTGGCTGGTCGCGTCCTCCAACTTCTGGTTCAACAGCTTGTCGACCAGGGTATCGACCCGGCTCACGAAGAAGGAGGCGACCGACGCGATCTTTGCGACTGGTTGCCCGGCCTGGTGCCGGGCGCTCAAGGCGTCGACGTAGGCGTGGGCGACCCGCTCGTAATTCTCGATCGAGAAGAGCAGGGTCACATTGACGTTGAGCCCGTCGATCAGGGCCTGGCGAATGGCGGAAACCCCCTCGGCGGTGCCGGGGATCTTCACCATCAGGTTCGGCCGGTCGACCGAGGCCCACAGGCGCCGGGCTTCGGTCAGCGTGCCCTCGCCATCGCGGGCGAAGGCCGGTGAGACTTCGATCGAGACGAAGCCGTCGCCACCGTTGGACTGGTCGTACAGCGGGCGGAAGACATCGCAGGCATCCCGGATGTCCTCGACCTCGACCGCCTCGAAGATGTCGCCGGCCGATTTGCCCTGCCGCAGGAGGGCCATGATCGCCTCGTCGTAGGCGTCTCCGGCGGCGATCGCCTTCTCGAAGATCGTGGGGTTGGACGTCACGCCGCGGATACCGACTTCCTCGACTTGCCGCTGGAGGGCGCCGGACGTCAGCATGGTCCGGCTGATGTCATCGAGCCAGACACTCTGGCCGTGGTCGTGGAGGACGCGGATGGGGCTTTGGTTCCCCGTCCCGGTCGGTGGCGTGGGAGAGATCATGGGGTGCTCCTCGTATGGTAGCGACGTTGATGGGACGATGTGCCCGCGGGGACGGGGCCTAGCTGGGTCGTTGATCTACGAGTGCCCGTCGCCGCCGGTCGCTTCCTCGCCAGCGGTGTCGCCGGCATCGCGTGGCGGCTCGACCTGATCGGCCAGGTCATCACGGCCAAGTAGTCGCAAGGCTTCGGCCGCGACATGCTCTTTCGAGAACCCGAAGTGGGCCAAGACCTCGCTGCCCGGTCCCGAAGCTCCATAGGTGTCGATGCCGATGTTTGTCCCACGGGTGCCGGTGTAGCGGCACCAGCCCAGCGTGACGCCGGCCTCGACCGACAGTCGTGGAGTTCCCTCCTCGCCGAGGACCTCGCGGTGATAGTAGGCACCCTGGGCATCAAAGAGTTCCCAGCTCGGCAGACTCACGACGCGGGCCCGAAAGCCGTGCTCGGCCAGGGTGTCACGCGCCATCACGCACAACTCAACTTCGGACCCGGCACCGATGAGGATGATGTCCGGATTCCCCTCGACATCCGACAGGATATACCCGCCGTGTCGAAGGGAGCCCTTCGCCCGGGAGCGGTCCAGGATCGTCAGGTCCTGTCGAGAGAGGATCAGTGTGGTTGGTCCCGGGTCGGCGAGGGCA
>CADCWH010000118.1 GCA_902806395.1 uncultured Thermomicrobiales bacterium
ACGACCGCTGTCCAAGCGCATCCGAGAGGTCCGAAGATGACCCCTGAACAGCCTTAGGCCGGTGGGGACGCGGCGGGAGATGCCACCGGAGAGGAATTCGGGGTGATGCCCATCTCCTCAAAATACCGGATCGCACCGGGGTGGAACGGGATCGGTGAATTCCGCGACGCATTCTCCAAGGTGAGATTCCGAGCCTCGGGGTGAACAGTCACCAGCTCCGGTTGGTTCTCCAGCATCACCCGGACCACGTCGTACGCCAGTTGCTCGTCGAACTCGGCCCCGACGACCAGGAGAGTCGGCACGACCACGACATCGACCGCTTCGTCCTGTCCGGGGTACGTCCCGCCTGGGATCGTCTCGGTCGAGTAGAAGCCACCGTAGCGTTCGCGGAGCCCGTCGGTCAGGTCGGCATTGCCGACCAGCTTCAAGGCGATATTCGGCGTGGCGCCCAGGTCGGTCACTGCCCCGGTGGGCAGACCACCAGACCAGAAGAAGGCGTCGAGGCGGCGATCCTTGATCGCGGCGGCCGACTCCGCGGCCCCTAGCTGCTCGCGCTCGATATCGGTTTCCGGGTTCAAGCCCGCGGCTTCCAGCATTCGGTTGGCGATGATTTCGGTCCCGCTGCCCGGCGCACCGGTCGAGACGCGCTTGCCGCGGAGGTCCGCCACGCTGTTGATGCCCGCATCATCGGTCGTGACGACGTGGGTGTAATTGTTGTAGAGCGTCGCCAGGGCGAGGGCCTCGATCGGGGCCTCGAACGGGGCGTTCCCCTCCACGGCATCGAAGGCCGTATCTCCGAGGACGAACGCCAAGTCCGCGTCACCGGACTCGATCAGGAGCATGTTATCGACCGAAGCGGCGGTGACTTCAGCCGTGACCTCGATGTCGTCAATGTTGTCCGAGAGGATGTTCGCGAGACCACCGCCGTAGGGGTAGTAGACGCCGCCGGTGCCACCTGTCGCAATCGAGAGGCGAGTCTGGGCCGCGACGCCCCCGACCTGCGAGGCCAGGACGATGGCGACGATCGCCAGGCTAAAGATGGAGCCGAGGCCCCGGCGAGTCCGTCGTTGACCTCGGCGTCGTGCGCTGGTCATCCTGTCAGCCCTCCCTCAGCTGGCGAAGATGCCAGCCTCACGCGGCACGGATTCCCCAGGAATCCGGTCCCTCCCGCACGGAAGGTATCGCGTAGGAAACCACGAGATGCCAGTAGGCGCAACCGTCAATGGCAACTTCCGGCCCACCTTGTCCGGACCTCTCCATACGCGTCGGGGTTACGCGCCAGCTGCACTCTAGAATGGGATGAGGTGTCCGTTAGATCGACGTTCCGGATTGCAAGCGGGAGGACCAGAGGAGCGTGTACCAAGGGGGGAGGGCCAGCTGCCCGCCATCTTCCGTTTCGGCGTTGGCCGGGCAGTGGCGTGACTGGGGCAGACCGGGTGAAGCGGAGGAACGGCTGACTTGACGTTCACGACCGGGTCTATTGTTGACCCCCCTGCCCCGCGTCCGAACGTTGACGCTTTCCACGGTCTCTAGCCGGCCGTGATCGTGTTGGTGTCGGATCTCATCCGCGCCGCCGCCTGGCAGATCATCCGGAGTGCCGGGATCTGCTGACAGACGCTGATCGGACAGCCTTCCTTACCGAGGCGGACTGGGAGAATGTTCGCCGCTGCGGGATCAGGGAGGCGGGTGGGTGGCCCACCCGGACGCACACCGGTCACCCCCCCGGCCACGGCGCTCTACCCAGGTTCCCGGACCGAACGGATCTCCCCCGGACGACCGAGGGCGAATGGGACGAGTTCGACACCCTCGCCGCCTGGGTGTCGTAGGACAGGACGCTGTTCGGGCTCGACTCGTTCGAAGCCCTGAACGAAGACGAACTGACCCACTTCGAGGCATTTGCAAAGGAGCCCCACGTGGACGACCGCTAGGCCGGTTTGGGGCATGGTGAGCGGATAAACAGAAGGTGTTACGGAGGCGGTCGCAACGGTTCCGCTCTCGAACAGTCCGAGTCTATGCGGCTTCATTGCAGTGCAGTGGTGTTGCGGTCGAAACGGAGGGGTCAAGTGGGGTAGGAGGGACGTAGTCGCCGTCGCGCGTCGGCGCGTCCGTGGGCTGTGACATACTGGAGGAGAGGAGGGCTGGACCGTGAAACGGGATGGATCGCAGCCCTGCCGAGGTCGACGAATGGACGCCTCGGCGACGCCGCACCGCAATTTCCCCGTCAGGCCGGCTCTACTGGCCGCCCTTGGGATGGTGCTCGCCACCGTTTGCCGAGGCGCGCCACTCGCCGCGCAGACAGCGGTGGACGCCCGGCCGGTCCACGTCGTCTCCATCACGGGCTCGATCGACTTGGGACTAGCGCCCTACCTCGAACGCGCGATTGACGAAGCGGAAGCGGCGGACGCGTTAGCCCTCATCTTGGAGATCGACACCCCCGGTGGTCGGCTCGACGCCGTGCTGAAGATGCAGGATGCCCTACTGGACGCCGATATCACAACCATTGCGTTCATCAACCGGACAGCGTTCTCCGCCGGAGCCCTCATTGCTATAGCCTCCGAGGAGATCTACATGGTTCCCGGGGCGGTGATGGGTGCGGCGACCCCCGTCGACGGGGCTGGGGAGACGGCGAGCGAGAAGGTAGTCTCGGCGGTCCGGAAGACATTCAAAACGACCGCCGAAGTCCGTGGGCGTGATCCCCTCGTGGCGGAGGCGATGGTCGATCCCAACGTCGTGATCGACGGCCTGGTTGGATCTGGCGAGTTGCTGACACTGACCACATCCGAGGCGACTGCCTGGGGCTACGCCGATGGGGTGGTCGCCGACCGCGCGGGGCTCCTCCAGGCTGCGGGCCTCACCGGCGCCGAGGTCACGGAGGTCTCGCCGGGACCCGCAGAGCGGTTCGTGCGCCTCATCACCGATCCCGTGTTCGCCTCGATCCTCATTACTGCGGCGATCCTGCTCATCATCGGTGACCTCTTCGTCGGCGGCTTCGGCGTCATCGGCAGCCTCGGCTTGGTGTTCCTCGCCGCCTTCTTCTGGGGGCACATGCTCGCCGGGTTGGCCGGGTGGGAAGACATCGCACTCGTCCTACTTGGGCTGATTCTTCTCGGGGCGGAGGTCTTTGTCGTCCCGGGTTTCGGAGTGGCCGGCATCCTGGGACTGGGCGCCCTTGCGGCCGGCTTGTGGCTCGCGATGGTGAACCGGGAGTTCGGGACGCCGGAGGCGTCGGAGCGGGCCGGCTGGTCAGTCGCCGCGGCGTTGCTCGCCGCGGTCGTCGGAACGGTTGCGCTGTTTGCATTCCTGCCTCGCCTTCGGACCGCTGGTGGTCTGGTGCTCCAAACGCAAGTTGGCATTGGTACGCCGGGGCAAACACGGCCACCGGGCCGGTGGCTTCGCTGGTTTGGGGGCGGCGCCGAGCTCGAGTTGCCGCCTGAACGTGCGCCACACGTCCCCTGGTCGCCGCGCGAGCCACCATTGGCCGGCATGAGCGGTGTGGCACTGTCGGATCTCCGACCGAGCGGGAAAGCCATGATCCAAGGCCGTGAGATCGATGTGGTCACCACTGGCGAGTACATCACGGCCGGCGAGACGATCACGGTCGTCGTGGACGAGGGATACCGCCGGATCGTCCGCCGAGTCGAGCCCGTCGCCTGACGCACATCATCCCATCACCCTAGAGGAGATCGTATGGATATCAGCAGCATCACGCTCCTTGTCACCTTGGCAATCATCGCCGTGCTCTTCGTGTTCTTCCTCTACTTCGTGCCGGTCGGTCTGTGGATCACGGCAATTTTCTCCGGCGTCCGCGTGGGACTCGGTACGCTCATCGGGATGCGGCTCCGCAAGGTCAACCCAAATGACATTGTCCGGCCATACATCAGCGCCTCGAAGGCCGGGATGCCGCTGGACGTGGGTCAAATGGAGGCGCACCATCTCGCCGGAGGTAACGTCGGACGGGTGGTCCAGGCGTTGATCTCTGCGGACCGCGCCAATATCGATCTGCCCTGGAAGCGCGCCACGGCCATTGATTTGGCGGGCCGGGACGTGTTGGAGGCGGTCCAGGTAAGTGTCAATCCAAAGGTGATCCAGACGCCCCGGGTAGCGGCGGTCGCCAAGGATGGTATCCAGGTGATCGCGGTGGCGCGGGTCACCGTGCGCGCCAATATTGAGCGGCTCGTCGGCGGTGCGGGTGAAGAGACGATCATCGCCCGCGTCGGCGAGGGGACCGTCTCCTCGATCGGCTCTGCGGCGAGCCACAAGACTGTTCTGGAGAATCCGGACGCAATCTCGCGGCACGTGCTGGATCGGGGCCTGGACGCGGGCACTGCTTATGAGATCTTGTCGATCGACATCGCCGATGTCGATGTCGGGCGGAATATCGGAGCGGAGCTGCAGACGGACCAAGCCGAGGCCGACAAGAAGATTGCCCAAGCCAAGGCTGAGGAACGACGTGCGATGGCCGTCGCCCTAGAGCAGGAGATGCGCGCTAGAGTCGTGGAGGCCGAAACGCAGGTGCCGCTCGCACTCGCCGACGCCTTCCGCAGCGGTCGTCTTGGCGTGATGGATCACTACCGTATGGAGAACTTGCAGTCCGACACGCGGATGCGCTCGTCGCTCGCGGGTGAGGACGGATAACCATGCCCCGAACTGCACGACGAGAGGCGAGTCAATGAGCATCCGTCGGACCCTGACCGGGATGATGAACGAGGCGCTCGAATCGGCGCGTCCACCGCTTCCGAGCGAGGAGGTCCCGGTTAACCCCCTGAGGCGACTCACTCCGCCGTCGGAGCCAACACCGACGGACGAGCAGCGTCCCGCGCGCCGCCCGGCGGCTCCGACCGTACCGTCAACGAGGCGGTCCGCGGAGGTGCGGCGTGCCGAGGTGCTGACAGCGTTGTCCTCACGCGCCGGCGTGCGGCAAGCACTGGTGCTACAGGAGATCCTCGGCCCGCCGAGGTCCATGCGCGGTTTGGACGTCGACTGAATGCGGTCATGGAAACGAGGTAACCGTTCGGTGTCGCATGGACCCTAATGCCGCGAACGTGCTGGAGTGGACCGCACCGCAGGACCAGACCGTCGCACACGTTGGCTCTTCCTCGGCGGTCGGTGGTCGGCAGTCCGTCACGCGAGGAGTAGAAGCAATGACATGTGGGCAATTCCTCGGCCGGGAGCTCAAGCTGGCGCGGTTTGAGTGGTAGCCACTACACGGCTCACCGTCGGGTCCGATTTCCTCCGAGGGACCTCTCCGATATCAACCTGGACGATCACTGTGAGGCCCGTCGTCTCGCAGTACCGCGTCGGCCGTCTGCTCTGTTTCGGAGTCCCGGCGGTTACGTCGAATCAGGACCAGTACTAACGGTACGACGATGATTGGAGCGATGATGAAGACGACGGACGTTCCGAACCGAGTGGCAACCACGCCAAAGGCCAGTGTGCCGACGACCCCGAGCACATTCTGGAAGAAGTTCTGCATCCCGAACGATGCGCCCTGCTGCCCGTGATACACATTGCGGCTTATGAATGCCTGCACCGCCATGTGCGCCGCACCACCCCCGAACTTGATCAAGACCCCGACCAACCCGGCGGCCAAGACCGGTTCCGTGAAACGAAAACCGAACGGTGCGAGCACGTGGAGCGGACTATAGGGAGCGAGGAACGGCGCCACCTGTTCGATCAGGCCGAGCAGCACCATCGCGACGGTGAAGCAACTCAGGGCGAGTCCGATCAACCAGTATTCGCCCGGCCAGCGCACCAGCATTGGCCCGAGGACGACTGCCACGACGGTCCCAATGAGGCCCGGCGCAAAGATGTAGACGCTGTTGGCAGGGTCAGTGGCAAGTGTGTCGCGGACGAAGACGGGCTGGAGTGATTCGACCACGTCGTTGAGCACGGCCACGATCGCCCCACTGGTGATGACCGAGGCCAGGACCGGATTCGCCAGCAGCCACGGTCGGGCGGTACGGATCGACAGAGCGTACTGACCATCAGCCGGGCCGTCATCAGGGTCCGCGGTCGGTTGCTCCCGCGGCAGACGGATCGTCCGGATGGCGGCGAGGAGCATCAATCCAGCCACAGAGTAAAGCAGGATCTCGATGTCGAACCACTTGACCAGGCCCGGAGCGAGGACCGCTGACCCCAAACCGCTCCCCACCCCGCCAGCCATGGTCAGCAAGGTAATTGCCGTGCCGATCTCCGCCGCACTGGCGACGAGGACGACAGCCGATTTCACGGCTGGGGAGACGATCTGGGTGAGCAGGCGGACCGAGAACACGAGAAGCAGCAGCGACAGGAACGTCGTACCGACGAACACGGGGATCGTCACACAGAGCACGCCCTGGAGCAGATAGGCCAAGGCCAGCCCAACCCGCTTGGACATGGTGTCGGCGAGTGCCCCACCGCGCAATCCGAACACCAGCGCGGCCACCGCGCCGATGGTCGACAACAGCGTGACCTCGATCTG
>CADCWH010000119.1 GCA_902806395.1 uncultured Thermomicrobiales bacterium
ACCGGGCAGCACCGTGCTTACCTTGATCCCGTCCGCCCCGACCTCGGCGGCCAGCGACTGCATGAACCCCATCAGGCCGAATTTCGAGGCGCTGTAGGCGGCGAGGTTCGCGTAGCCCTGCTTCCCGGCCCCACTCCCCACCGCCACGATCGACCCACCCCCCCGTCGGCGCATCGGCTCGATCGCCGCCCGGGTCCAGAGGAACACCCCGGTCAGGTTGGTCCGCAGCGTCTCCTCCCAGTCGGCCAGGCCATACCCCTCGACAGGACCGTAGAGCCCGACCCCGGCCGCACAGACCAGCACGTCGGCGCCCCCGAACGTCCGCTCGACCGTGGCCATCGCCCTCGTCACCGCCGCCTCGTCGCCAATGTCACCGGGCAACGCCAGCGCCCTCCCACCGGCCCCCTCCACCAGGTCCGCCGTCTCCGCGAGCGGTGTCTCGCGCCGCCCCACCAGCCCGACCGCATGACCGTCCCGCGCCAGGGCCAGCGCGGTCGCCCTGCCGACACCGCTCCCGGCCCCGGTCACCACCGCCACCCGACGACTGTCGCCGATCTGATCGCTCGCCTCACTCGTCACGACACACCTCTCTCGGTGATCCCCGTGCCCCTCGACCAACGACCGGTACCGGCGGCAGCGATTGGCTCCCCTCGACCTTGGCCTGAGCACCGAGGTCGCGACCGACAGGACGTCAGGTGGTCACACCGGTCACCCCGACCGTCTCTCGCCTGGCCCCAATCGCCGTGAACGTCTGGACTGGATTCCCCTCGCTCGTCGTGAATTCGTCTGGCGGGTGCCCCAGGTACTCCCCGATCACCCGTCGCCAGAATGCCTGAGCCCGCGCGTTGTCGTGCATCTGGAGGACGTGCCAGGTACCGGGGAAACGGTCGAAGACCTCGCAGGCGACCGCTGCTCCGATCCCCCGTCGCCGGTATCGCCTCATCACGAAGTACTCGGCCATGTACCAAGTCCGCGTCCTGGGTGCGAACGGGCTCTGGTCTGAAACGATCGCGAATCCGGCTGGCTTGCCCCCCACCCGCAGGAGCAGCGCCGTGTGCCGGGGGTCGGCCCACAGTCCCCGCGCCCAGCCCTCGCGATCGAACAGACCATCCTCTCCCACATCCCATGGGGCGAACCCGGTGAAGTCGTACAGGTACAACTCCCCCAGCCGTTCCAGCAGCGCCCGCTCCTCCGGCCGGGTCGGCAGGAGCGTCCAACCGGCGGCGTCGGAGGCTCCCCCGTGACCATGCTCGGCCCCGTCCCGCGACTCGGTCATCCGCGCCGACCCCCTCCGGTCACCTCACCATCACCCTGCCCGCGGCTGGCGTGCTCCCGTCGGACCTCTCCCCGGTACCCACATGGCGTGCCGGGATCGGGCCTAGCCGATCGGGTCTCAGGCCGGGACACCGACGCCGAGCCTGGTCGATAGACCCGCCAGGAAGGTCAGGATCGTCGAACAGGCCGTGCGTGCGGTCAGGTTCTGGACATCTCGCGACGGGTCGACCTCCACCAGGTCGAAGGCCGCCACCTTTGGGTGCAGGCCACACGCCCAGACCGCCTCCATCAAGTCGGCCGCGGTCAACCCCTCGGCCGTCGAGGCGGAGGTCCCCGTCGCCCAGGGAAAGGCCAGGCAATCGATATCGACCGAGACATAGATGATGTCGGTCCCGTCCGCCGCGATCCGGAGGGCGTCGGCGACGCACGCCTCGATGCCCTCCCGCCGCACCTGTCGGGCGGAGATCACCGTGCCGCCCCGGTCCAGCAACCACCGCTGGTACCGGGCGGAGTTCACGAATCCGTGGATGCCCAGCTCGACCAGGTTCGTGGCCGCCACCTGCCCGCCCTCGATGAGTTGTCGGAACGGCGTGCCGTTGTGTGGCCCGTGTTCCATATTGCGGACATCGTGGTGGGCGTCGATGTTGACCAGGCCGATCCGTTCCCCCGCCCGGGCCACGGCGAACCCTCGCATCGCCGGGGCCGTCACCGAGTGGTCGCCCCCCAGCAGGACGGGCACGAACCGGGGCTCACGTGCGGCGATCATCGCCACCGCCGCCTCGATCTTGGCATGGGCCGCCCGCACGTTTGTCAGGTGCCCGCCTACGTCCCCCAAGTCCCGCACCCGCAAGCCCTGGATGTCCACGTCGAAGTCGGCCGAGTAGGTCGTATTGGCCCGGAACGCCAACCGGATCGCCTCTGGGCCGCCAGCCGCGCTCCCCGCCGAGATCGACGCCCCCGAGTACGGCAGCCCGACCAACCCGGCGTCGATCCGCTCTGTCCCCTCCCAGGTCGTCATCCAGTTGCTGACCCGGACCTCCTCACTGTCCTGCCATGGCGCCCGGCGGACGACGGACGGCGGCGCGAGGTGGGGAATGGTGTCCGGTGCGGTCTCGGTCATCGCTGCCTCATCCCTAGCGTTCTCCCGTGCGGCGACCAGTCGTCCGGACGGCCGGCGTCATCCTACGTCAGGTCTCCGGCCCGCATCTCATCTTCCCACGCATCAGGTGAGCACGTCGCCCTGCCTCCGCTGGCTCGGCCACGCACTGGTAGACCGTTCTAGACACCGAGCACCGAGCCGTCCAATCACCTCCCTGGGAGCTGACGAGGAGGACGGGAAACGGTCCGGCCTACCGGCTCCGTGGTGCGATGGCCGGGACGGTTTCTGGTCGGGCGGCCGCGCGCCTCCGGGCAGCCCGGAGGCGCGCATGGGCATGCGCCGTGCGACATTGGCGGGGTGATTCCGCCCCGTGCCCATGACATTCGTGATGTGTCTCATATGCGGCCGTGGCCGGTGGTGGTTCGCCCAGGAGTGGCGTGGCTCGCCTCTTCTTTCGTGGTGATCGTCCTGCTGCACGGGGCCGCCATGGCCGCCGGGGCGCATGTGCTCCCTTCGGACCACCGTCCACCGGATACATCTGCCTTCCACGGGCACCGGATGATGGCGTCATCACCCCATCACGGCAACCCGTCCACTGCCGAGACACATCCGAGGATTGACGACTCGGCGTCGCCCGCTCGCCTCCACC
>CADCWH010000120.1 GCA_902806395.1 uncultured Thermomicrobiales bacterium
CATCACCGGCACCAAGGGCAAGACCACCACCGCCAGCCTGTGCGCGGCGATGCTCAAGGAGTGGGACCCGACGACCGTGCTCGCGGGCAACATGGGCGTCTCGGCCCTCGGCCGCCTGGAGGCGATCGCCGCCGGGACGCCGGTGGTGCTGGAATTATCGAGCTGGCAGGTGGAGGGATTGATCGAACACGGTCTGTCGCCGGACATTGCCGTGATCACCAATGTCCACGAGGACCACCTCGACCACTATGACGACTTCGCCGACTACGCCGGTGTCAAGCGCGGGCTGGTCACCCACCAGCGGCGGGGCGACGTGGCGATCCTGAATCGGGCCGACCCCGAGGTCTGGGCGGCGGCCGGGATGACGGCGGGCCGGGTCGTGCCATTAGCCACTGACGAACGGTCGGGACCCGGCGCGTGGACGGTCGGAGAACGGCTCGTCTGGCGAACAACGGAAGGGGAGGTCACCTTCGACCGGCCGTCGGGTATGGCCCTGGCGGGAGCGCACGGCACGGCCAACGCCCTGGCGGCGATGGCAGCCGCCCTCTCGAGGGGAGCAGACCCCCGTGCGGTGGCGGGCGGGCTGGCAGGGTTCGCCGGGGTGCGGGACCGTTTGGAGACCGTCGCCGCACGGGGCGGGGTCACCTTCATCAACGATACGGCGGCGACGGCCCCGGCGGCGACGGCGGCCGCCATGGATGCGCTCGCCGGGCGGACCGTCCACTTGATCGCTGGCGGGGCCGACAAGCGGCTCGACCTGACCCCCCTGGTTGCGGCGATCGGCCGGGCAAAGAGCGTGACATTGCTCGCGGGGACGGCGACGGATCGCCTCGTTTCGATACTGGCCGCTGCCCGGTCGGACGACTTGCCGCCGGCGGCGCACCGGGACATGGGTGAGGCGGTCCGGGCCGCCGCCGCGTCGGCCGGTCCGGGCGATGTGGTGCTGTTGTCCCCCGGCTGTGCCAGTTTTGGGCTGTTCCGGGACGAGTTCGACCGGGGTGAACGCTTCCGCCAGGCGGTGGCGGCCTTCACCGGAGGAGTCGACGCGGGTGAATCGTCTATCACCGGCGCGCCTTTGGATGTTGGGTCGGTCGGAGGAGCGGAGCGGTGAACGCCGGAGTGGGGACGGAGATGGCGGGATCTGAGGAAGCATGGGCTGGGATGCCGGGGAGCGGCGGGGTGCCGAGTGCTGGGCTCGCGGCCGGGGAGGCGACGTTCGCGCTGCCCGACCCGCCCGCGCGGGTCCACTTCGTCGGCATCGGCGGGGCGGGAATGAGCGGTTTGGCCCGCATCCTCCACGCGTCCGGGTACGCCGTCACTGGGTCCGACAATCAGTTCTCCGAAGGGGTCCGGGGACTGGAAGCCCTCGGGATCGCGGTGCGGTCCGGTCACGACGACGTCGCCGCCGCCACCGCCGCTGGCCTCGTGGTGATGACGGCGGCGGTCCGGGCGGACAACCCGGAGATCGCCGCCGCCCGGGATGTCGGAGTGCCGGTGGTGAAGCGGGCGGTGCTGCTCGGGGCACTGGCGTCGCGGTTTCGCTCGGTGGCCGTCGCCGGTTCCCACGGCAAGTCGACGACGAGCGGGATGCTTGTCGCCGCGCTACATGCACTGGGGGACGATCCGACCTTCGCGATCGGGGCCACGGTGGCCGGGCTAGGGACCAACGCCGCGCCCGGGACCGGGACAGAGATGGTGGTCGAGGCCGACGAATACGACTACTCGTTCCTCAGCCTCTCGCCCGACCTGGCGATCATCACGAACATCGACTTCGACCACACGGACATCTTCCCCGACCAGGCAGCCTACGACGCGGCATTCGTCCGCTTCGTGGCCAATCTCCGACCCGGCGCGACCCTGGTGGTGTCCGGGGACGACCCCGGTTGCCGGCGCGTGCGGGGTGAGATCGCTCGGGAGGACGTCACGGTGGTGTCGTTCGGGGCGGGACCGGGGGGCGACTGGTCGCTGGGGCGAGACGGGGCGGATTGGCAGGTGACGGGACCGAATGGTGGAACCGTGCGGTTGTCGCTTACGGTGCCGGGCCAGCACAACGCGCTGAACGCGACGGCAGCGCTGGCCGCCTTGGCGGCATTGGGGCACGACCCGGCGGCGGCGGCCACCGCGCTCGGTACCTTCGGCGGTGTCGGTCGCCGGTTCGATGTCTTGGGCGATTCGGGCGGGGTGACGGTGGTCGACGACTACGCCCACCACCCGAGCGAGATTCGGGCGACGGTCGCGGCGGCGAGGGACCGGTGGCCGGGGAGGCGGGTGGTCGCGGTGTTCCAGCCGCACACGTTCAGTCGCACGAAAGCGCTGCTGGAGCCCTTTGCCGCCGCGCTCGAGACGGCCGACCTGACGATGGTGTTGGCGATCTACGCGGCCCGGGAGACGGATGACCTGGGAATCTCGGCCGCGTCGCTGGCGGATCTCGTCCCAGGGTCGATCATGGCGGACGGACCGGAGGAGGCCGTGGGTCTGCTCGCCCGGGCCACGCGGCCGGGTGATGTCGTCCTCACCCTCGGAGCGGGGACCGTGACGGGGGTCGGCCCGGCGCTACTGGAGGCGCTCTCGGCGAGTGGCGGCGTCGCGTCGCCGATCGGCGAGGAATCACCATCGGGTGAAGGCGTCCCGGCTGCCGCGGAGGTGCTTCCTTCGGGACTTGGCCCGCAAGGGGCGGAGGTGTCGGGGGTGGGGGACTCTCTGGTCGCAGGTGAGGAGACAGCGTCCCGGCGACCGGGTCGACGGCGCACGGCGGGGCCGCCGCCAATCAACCTGCCTGGCGAACCGGCCTTGACGATCCTGCGCGAGTCGCCAATGTCGTTGCACACCACCTGGCGGGTTGGGGGTCCGGCCGATTTCTTGGTTCGGGCGGCGACGCCCGAGGCCTTCAGCCGGGCCTTGGCTTGGGCCGCCGGCGAGGGACTCCCGGTGACCGTCATCGGCGGCGGGAGCAACCTCCTGGTGGACGACGCCGGGCTGCGGGGCCTGACGATCCTGGCCCGGACGCCGGGCGAGCGGGCCGAAGGGTTGGTAGATGTCGATCAGCGGGACGACCACGTCCTACTGCGCGTCGCGGCCCAAGCACCACTGTCGTGGGTCGGGCGGCAAGCCGCCGAGCGGGGCTGGGCCGGGTTGGACTGGGCCGTGGGACTGCCCGGAACGGTCGGCGGGGCCACCGTCAATAACGCCGGTGCCCATGGCTCCGAACTGAAGGATACGCTGGAGTCTGTCGTCGTGATCGACAACATGGGGTGCACTGATCGGCGCCCTGGAGCGACGCTGGCGGCGAGTTACCGGATGACGACATTGAAGGCGCTGGGCCGGCCGAGGGGTGAACACGTCCTCTGGGCTGAGTTCCGACTGTTGCATGGGGATCGGGACACGCTGGTGAGGCTGGCGGACGAGCATGCCCGGTTTCGCAAGGAGACTCAGCCCACCGGTGCCTGCGCTGGCTCGACCTTCGCCAACCCGCCGGGCGACTACGCGGGCCGCTTGTTGGAGGCGGCGGGACTGAAGGGCTTCGCGGTCGGGTCGGCGCGGTTCTCGCCGAAGCACGCCAACTGGGTGATCAACGAGGGCGGGGCGACGGCGGCCCAGATCCGCGAGTTGATCGCCACGGCGCGAGAGCGAGTGCGGGAGCGGTTCGACGTCGACCTGCGGCAAGAAGTCGAGGAAATCGGTGATCCGCCCGGTGGGGGCGTGCGGGCGGCGGGGACAGGCGAGTGAGGAGCGGGGGCATGACGCGGGGACGGGGATCGGGCACGGATGGCAGGGTGCGGGTGGCTGTCCTGTTCGGTGGGGAGTCGGACGAGCACGATGTCTCTCTGCGGTCAGCAGAGACGGTGATGGGCGCGCTGGACCCGGATCTGTTCGAGGTCGTGCCGGTCGGGATCACCAGGCAGGGGGCGTGGCTCGCGGGCGACGGGGTCTTCCAACGGCTGACGTCCCATTCGCCGCTCTTCGCGTTGCCGGGGACCACTGCGGACGGACGAGACGCCGCGGACGACCCGCTCGTCGAAGGGGCTCTGACCGTGGCCGAGCCCGGGCAGGTCGGGCTTTCCGGGACGGCGCTGCGGGGGGTCGATGTCGTCTTCCCGGTGTTGCACGGACCGAGGGGAGAGGACGGGACGGTCCAGGGCATGCTGGAGCTGGCCGGGGTGCCCTATGTCGGGTCCGGTGTCCTGGGTTCGGCGGTGGCGATGGATAAGGCGATGGCCAAAGTCGTGTTGGCGCAGGCCGGGATCCCACAGGGGCCGTGGCTGACCGTTGCCCGCTCGGCCTGGGAGGTGGATCCGGACGCCCTTGGCGAGCGAATCGCGACCGACATCGGGTTCCCCTGCTTCGTGAAACCGGCCAACATGGGGTCGAGCGTCGGGGTCTCCAAGGTGCATGACGCTGGTGAACTGGGCGCGGCGATGTCGCTGGCCTGCCAATACGACCGCCGGATCGTGGTCGAGGCGGGGCTGGACGCGCGGGAGATCGAGGTCGCGGTGCTGGGCAACGAGTCGCCGGTGGCCTCGGTGGCCGGGGAGATCGTGCCGGCGGGGGAGTTCTACGACTACGCGGCGAAGTACGTCAGCGACGATTCTGAGTTGATCGTGCCGGCCGACCTGACGGTCGAGCAGGCGGACGACGTGTCGCGGTTGGCGGTCGCGGCGTTCGCGGCCCTGGACTTGGCCGGACTGGCGCGGGTCGACTTCTTCGTGGAGCGGGAAGGGGGCCGGGTCCTAGTCAACGAGGTCAACACCCTGCCTGGGTTCACGGCGATCAGCATGTATCCCCGCCTGTGGGAGGCGAGCGGGATGCCGCTGCCGGACCTCGTGGCGCGATTGGTGGACCTCGCCCAGGCCCGCCACGCGGAACGGCGTCGCTGACGTCCGGCGCCGTCTGCCGGGCGTCGCGAGAGGGGTAAGGAAGGGCCGATCGATGACTCACGGCATGGTGGACGACAACAACGCCATGCCGAGAGCGCACGGGGCACCGTGCTATACTCCCGCGATGCGAGTGGTCGGGATGAAGGGCCGCGAACCGGTGTAGGCCGGTGGTGAACGTGCGCCCGATCGTCTGGGTCCGTAGATCAGGTCGGCGGGGCGATGTTCGTCCTGGGTGCGCTTGACGACGGCCCAGCGAATAGATCGATCGCCATGAAGGCCGATGTGGGGGAGAGCGATGCAGAACCGTGGGCGAGGGTCGGGCAGGCCACCGGGAATCCGAGTCCATGGGGGTGGAATCCCCCGGCCGGTCCAGTCCGAGCCCACGCTCCCGGTCGATGAGGGAGTCCCTGCCGACGGACAGGACGAGCGCGACCGGCGGCCGTCAGTTTCGGCCACTTCTCCTGCCGTAGTGAACCAGGGTCCCGAAGCGCGTGCCGTACCGGGTGGTCGCCCGGCCCAGCCCCCGGCTCCGGCCCCGTCCCACGCGGAACCAGTGGTGCCCGCGGTACGCGGCACCACCGTGGCGAACGACCCGTTCGACGATGAGATCGATGGGAACGAGTTTTCGTCGTTCGCCAGGATAAAGGTGATCGGAGTCGGGGGGGGCGGCGGCAACGCGGTCAACCGGATGATCCGGGCCGGGGTGGAGAACGTCGAGTTCGTCGCCGTCAACACCGATGCCCAGGCCCTGCTGAACAACGAGGCGCCGACGGCAGTCCGGATCGGCGACAAGCTGACCAAGGGCCTCGGCGCCGGTGGGC
>CADCWH010000121.1 GCA_902806395.1 uncultured Thermomicrobiales bacterium
CCCCGATCGCGTCGAGACCGTCATCTCCAACGCCCGTCGCCACGCCGAGGGCTGGGCGGCCGACCCCGGGCTGGTGGAAGACCTCTACCGGGTGATGCTCCCCGTCTTCATCGCCCACGAGCACGATGCCCAGCGGGACACCTCGGCACTACCCACCGACGTTGACGATCGTGACCAGGATCTGGAGTCGGACGCGATCGCGGGTGCGGACAGCATCACCGGTGACGATCCGACGGACCAACCCTGATTCGGCAGCGGTCGCCGACGAGAGGCGGGATGTCGAGGACGGCGGGCGTTTCGCGGACATCGCGCGGGTCGAGTCACCGGACCGGAGCACCGTGCCAGTCCCGCCTCTCGGCCAAGCGATGCCCCATCACTCGGCGGATAGCGGAGGGGACCAGCCGATCCTCAAGCGGAACGCCCCATTGACGGTCGCCGTGACGGCGTGGCGCTCGCAGCTCGCGAGGGCGAGTGGGCTGCCAGGACCCATCTGGCGCTCTTCTGCGGCGAAGGTCACGCCAAATCATCCGTCCAGCACCTGGATGGTGATCGGTCCGGGGGCCGCGTGGTCGTGCAGCGTCGCCCCCGCCCGCATCGTGATCAGGACGACCCGCAAACGGTCGTCCTTGACGAGCGACTCGGCGGTCCGCCCAGCGTCCGATTCGCCGGGGGGATATCGCTGGGTCTTGTCGTTCAGGTCGTAGGCGCCAAGGATCACCTCTACGATGGGGTGTTCGCTCCGTTATCGGTCCGTGTAGCGGCCGGGGTCGATGCCCCTCTCACGACGTACGGACGAGTGACGTGCGTCCCGGAGATAGGGTGGAGACGGTGGGAGGCGGGTCCGCATGCTGGGCGAACGACCGGAGGAGCCGCGAGGTGGTGAACGCCAAACCCGCCGTGGCCGGCAGCAGGATCGCCAGCATCGCGGGCTGGGCGGACGGGTCCCCCTTGACCTCCATGGCGACGGCCATGCCCGCGATTGATCCCACCAGGCAGGAGGCGAAGGCGGACAGGCCGTAGGCGGCCCTGATCGCTGCCGGTTTCCGGCCGAGGAGCCCGGCGCCGGTCGCGATGAGCAGCGGGATCAGGAACCCGACATCCAGGAGTTTGATCACCCAGAAGATCGTCGGCCCCTCCTGGTATTCGGCCGTCGGCTGACCGATGACGACCAGGCGAATCTGGGCTGCCCACGCCAGCGCGAAGAAGCTGCCGAGCCCGAGGAAGATGCCGGCCACCGTCCGCCGCAGGCGGTCGGAGGGCGTCGGCACTTGGGTCTCGCCCAGCCGCGACCAAGCGGCCACGGCGATCGCGGCACCACCGGCGACCAACCCGGCATAGAGCGGGAAGAACCGTTCGACGTTGCCGTCGTAGCGGGCGTACTCCTGCCCGATCACCACCGTCGTGTAGGTGTAGACCGCGTAGAGCGCCGGGCCGAGGGCGAGCGCCGGGGCGAGGCGGTGGCCGCGCAGCCACAGCACGCCGGCCGCGATCGCGGCAGGGGCAACCACGCCCAGTGAGACGACCTCGCCCCCGATGAACTGGTTCTCGAGGTTCGCCGACGTGCGGAAGGTGATGACCTTGAGGGCCAGCGGTCCCAGGATCGCGCTGATCGCGATCCCGGCACCGAGGACGATCGAGCCGAGGCCGGCGGCCCGTCGGGACGATGTGGACAGGGTCACGGTGGCTCCCTCCTCAGGGATCGCCGGTCGGACTCAGGTCAATCCGTGGTCGACCCGTGGAGTATGGGCTCGCAGCAGGGGCAGTGGCTTCCAGGGCGTCCCGAGCGCTGGGAGGACCCAACGGTCGAGTCCCCAGTGGCCGGCGACCTTCCAGGCGAGGATCAGGAACACGCTCAGGCCGAAGAGGACCGGGTTCGTGCTGGCCGTGCCAGCCAGCAGGAAGTTGAAGTTGAGGACGGTCCCGAAGAAGGCCGCGATCCCGACCAGCGCCCCGACGATCAGCCCGAGACCGATCAGGAACTCGCCGATCGCGATCAGCTTCGCGAAGCCGGACTGCCACTCGTTGTCGATCATGTACTGGAGGAGATCACGGTACCAACCGTAGGTGATGGCGGGCCGACCCTGCTCCGGGATGATGACGATCCGCTCCCAGAACCCCAACGCTTCGCCCGGGGCCACCAGCGCCGTGCCGCCGTCCATCCAGGCGCTGTCCCGCAGCTTGTGCTCACCGGCGGCGAGCCATTCCTGGCCGACGAAGAAGCGGACGGGTAGCCAGAGGATCGAGTAGTAGACATTCCCGAGCAGCAGCTTCCAGAACACCGGGTCGTCCACCTGGCCAGCCCGAATCGATGGCTCGTCCCGTTGCACCGGAACCCCGGATTCCGGGAGTCGCCGGGCCTGGATGACGCCCGCCCCAATGATCGCGGCGAGGAGGACATAGGTCAGGATGGTCGAACCGGCGATGTCGTCGGAATTCCACCAGTTCCCGGAGAGGAGACCGTCGGCGAAGACCCAGCAGAGGAAGACGTAGAGCACGGCCGCGATCGCGGTGATGGCATAGGTTCGACTCCGTGTCATGGTGCACCTGATCCTTCGATGACCGCGCGGGAATCGCGCGGGACGGGTGACGAGGGCGACCGTCCGGCGCTATGGCTCGACGATCAAGACGGTGACCATGCCGAACATGCCGTGGTCCGTCTCGGCGTGGTTCAAGATGTGGCAGTGGAACGCCCAGGTGCCCAGTTCGGTCGCCTCGACGATGGTCTCGAACCGTTGACCGGGGGCGATGTTGAGCGTGTCGCACATGTAGGGCTGGGGGAGGAGGTAGCCGTCCGCGGCGGTGACCAGCATCGGCATCCCGTGCAGGTGCATCGGGTGGATCATCAGGCCCTCGTTCATGTACCGGATCAGGACCTTCTCGCCCTGCTTCGTCACCAGCGGTTGCGTGGCGGGGAAGCTCTTGCCGTTCAGGCTGTAGCCACCGATCGGCCCGTCGTTGAGGACGATGGTGTACTCCCGGTCGAACGCCGGCCGCGTGCTCGGGTCCCGTGGCTCGACGATGAAGGACCCGAGGAGGCCGCGGGTGACTTGGAAGGCGGAGTTGTGGTGGGCGTGGTACATGTGCGTGCCCGCGTTGCCGTCCCGGATGGGGAACTGGTAGGTGTAGGTCTGGCCCGGCTTGATCGGCGGCTGGGTGACGAACGGCACGCCGTCCTGGTCGTTCGGCACGACCAACCCGTGCCAGTGCACCGCCGTGCTCTCCGGGAGTTCGTTGGTGACCTCGAACCGCACCGTGTCCCCTTCGGTGACGCGGATCTCCGGGCCTGGGGTGACGCCGTTGTAGGTCCACGCGTCGATGAACTGGCCCGGGGCAAACTCCCAGTTCGTGACTTGGCACGTCAGGCGGAACACCTTCACGTCCCCGTCCATCTCGAAGTCGAGCGGCTGACCACCGAGTCCCTGCGTGGCAGCAGGAAACGACCGGATACCGGCTTCGTGCATGGCGTCCATCTCGTCGACGGTCATCTCGTCATCGTTGGCTTGCTGCTGGGCAAGGCTGGAGACTGGCCGGTGTCCGGAGGCATGGTCCGAGACGGCCTCGGAGGCAGGTTCGGCGGCGGCGTCCGTCTGGCGCTGGACCGTGACCGTGACCGGGGACAACGCCGCGCCGACCGCGCCCGCACCCATCAGGCCCATCAGTCCCGCCAAGCGCCGTCTCGTGACCGGCGCCTTCGTCACCTGTTCGCGTCCCATGACAGTCATCGTCTCTGCTCCTTCGGGGTCGCCCCGCTGTCCGTTCTGTTCACTCGGGTGGTCTGGCCAAGGTCATGGGCGATCAATCCGATCGTCGCCTCCCTCCTGGCGCCCTCAGTCGCGTGTCGAAGAGCCTTCCCCCGTCCCAGGGCATTCCCAGCGCCGGGAGCAGCCAGCGGTCGAAGCCGATCCAACCGGCCGACTTCCACGCCAGGATCACCGCGACGGTGACGGCGAACAGGGACGGAGTCATGACGTTGGTCATCACCGAAGGATCTGCCCGGGTCATGTCCAGGCTCAAGACACCTCCGGCTATCGCCGCGACGCCGGTGCAGAGGCCGAGGATCAGCGCGATGCCGACCAGGGTCTCCACCGTCGCGCCGAGCCGGAGGGCGCCGTCCCGGTCAGCGGTCATCGTCGAGCCATCGAGATGCCGCCACCCGGCGCGGAGCCAGACCACACCCAGATAGATTCGCGGTGCCAGCCAGACCCACGCCCACCGGGTATCGGCGAACAGCGTCCGTGCCAAACGCGGGTCCTGGAACCGGACGGCGACCGTCCGGGTGCTTGATCGCTGTCGCCCATC
This sequence comes from uncultured Thermomicrobiales bacterium, assembly GCA_902806395.1. Next base: position 4,300 of record CADCWH010000121.1, read on the forward strand.
CGCCAAGGTGTGCCCCTCACCGTCTCGATCCGTCTGGACCCAACGATAGGTGAGGTACGACGAGACCACCCCGGCCGCCAGGGTAGTTTTCGGGATGCGTGATCGGGTGGGTCGTCCCTACCCTACGGGGTAGGTCGCCGGGTGCCCGATGGCATGGTCGTGGATTCTGGCCGGTCGACCAGGCCATGCTGGAGCGCGTAGGCGATCACCTGGGCTCGGTTCTGGAGGTGGAGTTTGGCAAGGATGTTCCGCAAGTGGTACTTGACCGTGTTCTCGCTCACGTAGAGGCGTCGGGCGAGGTCGCGGTTGGAGGTGATCCCGCTCACCAGCAGATCCAACACCTCGCGCTCCCGATCCGTCAACGCGTCCGGTGTCCGCTCGGTTCGATCGTCGGACGATCGGGCGAATTCGGCCAGGACCTTGCGGGCAAGGCTCGGAGTCAGGGCAGGCTCACCGCGCGTCACGCCGTCGAGCATCGCGAACAGGTCGGCGGCGTCCAGGTCCTTGGGGAGGAATCCCCGCGCGCCGGATTTGACCGCCTCGAAGAGGTCGTTGTCCTCCTCGGACGCCGTCAGGACGACGACCATCACCCCGGGCATCTCGGCGCTGAGCAGACGCGTCGCCGCCAGACCGCCCAACTCCGGCATGGCTAGGTCCATCAGCACGATGTCTGGTCGGTGCGCGCGGGCGAGGTCGATGGCCTCCCGACCCGTGCGGGCTTCAGCCACGACCGTGATCCCGTGCGCTTCCAAGAGGCTGCGCAGCCCGTCCCGGAACAGCCTATGGTCGTCCGCGATGAGGACGTTCATCGGTCGCACCTCCAGCGAACGTTCTGCCGTGCTCCCCGGGCAGGCGCACCTCCATCCGGGTTCCCCGGGTGGGGAGGGCGCTCACGGTGAAGGTCCCACCGATCGCTTCTGCGCGTTCGCGCATGGTCGCCAGCCCGAACCGGGGCAGGGTGCTCCGACCCAACGTGGCGGGGTCGAAACCGACACCGTCATCGTCGATGATCGCGTGGACCCACCCGTCCCGTTCGAGCACCGAGATGTGGGCAACGGTCGCCTTGGCATGCTTCCGGACATTGGTCAACGCCTCTTGGATGATGCGGAGGAGTTGGACCTCGTCCAGCGGTGACAGCGGCAGCCGGTGGTCAGGATCCTCGGGAAGGCTGAGGACCACGCTGACACCGCTCTGCTCTTGCCACCGCGGGACGTACTCGCGCAGTGTATCGAGAAATCCCCGTTCCGAGTCGAGCGATGTGCGGAGGCTGAGAATGCCCTCCCGCACATCCGCGTAGGCGGCACGGGCGGCCTCGGCGAGTTGGCCGATCTGCTCGGCGCCGCGCTCGGTCTCACCGCGTCGCACCAACTCCTGCGCCCCTTGGGCCTTGGTATTCACATATCCCAGGACCTGCGCTAGGCTGTCATGCATCTCGCGGGCGATCCGGCCTCGTTCTTCCGTGATCGCCAGTGCCCGGACTTGGTGGTGGAGCCGGGCATTCTCGATGGCGACCGCCGCGAGGGTCGCGAACCGCTCCAGCGTCTCCTCGTCGGCGGCATCGAACTCCGGGATGGCTTCCTTCTCGGTCACATAGAGATTGCCGACCACTTGCCCCTGACTCCCGATCGGCACGGCCAGGAGCGAACGCATCGGTGGGTGATGTGGGGGAAAGCCAACGGACCGCGGGTCCCGCCCCAGATCGGGGAGGCGAAGGCGCTGACCCTCGGTCAGCACCACGCCGAGCAGCCCGTGACCGACGGGGATCGGTCCGATCCGAGCCCGTTCCTCGGGCGTGATGCCGGACGTCAGGAACGCCGCGATGCCCCCCTCCTCCCGGAGGTACGACAGCGCTCCGTAGCGTGCCCCAACCAGGTTTCGGGCCTGGTCGACCACCCGCTGGAGGACCGTGTCGAGGTCGAGATCGCCGGTGATCGTCAAGCCAGCCTGGTGGAGCGCGACGAGCTCCCGGTTTTGGAGCGTCAGTCGCTCTTGCAGTCGGCCGATCGCCCCGAAGATCGCCTCCGCGAAGAACAGCGTGGCGAGCAGCACGATGCCGCCCAGCAAGACGTAGCCCGGCCAGGTGCGGACGATCTGAGGAGGGAGGACCTGCCGAGCCACCTCGAGGGCGAGGAGAAAGCCGAGTGGACCAAGGATGGCGAGCCACTTGAGGCGACGGAGCGTCATGGTCCCGGCAACTCGTCGTCGAACGCGCGCGGCACCGCAGCGGGGCGGTTCCGACCGGCAGGGTCGAATGTGGCGATGTGACGGTCGGTCATCCCGGCGCTCGGGTCGGACACGGGGGCAACACTCCCACGCCGTGCCGCCCGGCTTGGCTGCCACCACGAAGCCGCCGCCTCACCATCCAGGCCGCCATCGGGCATCGTGTCACCACCGCGAGGTGCAGTTACCCGCGTTCTATGCAATCCCATGTCAGCGGCTGGCTGGGCCGAACGATCCGGGTGACACCTGATCGGTGGAGGCTGTCGCGACCGTTCCGGCCTGGGCCCGCAACTGACCACAGGCCGCCGCGATCTCGACGCCGCGAGAGTAGCGGAC
>CADCWH010000122.1 GCA_902806395.1 uncultured Thermomicrobiales bacterium
CAGCCGGGGGCGCGTCGGGCGGGCCGGTGAAGCTCGTCTATCTTGATCCCCCGTTCATGACCGGCACTCCCGTACGCTCCGAAGTGCCCGTCGGCGATGGCGCCGATGGCAACCTCACGGTCCCGATCCCCGCCTATGCCGATGCCTGGACCGACGGGCTCTCCACATACCTTTCGGTGCTCGTGCCTCGCCTCTACGCCCTCCATCGGGTGCTGGCGGAGGACGGTTGCCTGTTCTTCCACGCTGATTGGCGCGTCTCGGCCGCGATCCGCCTGGTCCTGGACGAAATCTTCGGAGCTGACCGCCTGGTCAACGAGATCGTCTGGACATATGGCCTCGGAAACGCGAGAGCCCGCCGGGCCTTCCCCGCCAAGCACGACACGATCCTGTTCTATGCGAAATCGGACACCTACCACTTCGAGGCGCCGCGCGGCCCGGTCACCGCGGCCATGGAGACCAAGTATCGCCACCAGCGGCCAGACGGCAGTCGGTTCATGCGCTCCTATGGCAAGGAGTACGATCTGCGGGGCGGCAAGCCGGTCGGCACCGTCTGGGACCTGCCGAGCATCGCCCCGACCAGTCGAGAGCGAACCGGCTATCCGACCCAGAAACCCGAGCGCCTGCTGGAGCGGATCATCCTCGCCGTGACGACACCGGGCGACCTCGTCTTCGACCCATTCTGTGGCTCGGGCACCACCCTCGCCGTCGCCGAACGGCTGGGAAGACGGTGGGTCGGGTCCGACACCGGCCCGCTGGCGATCCGGACGTGCCGCAACCGTCTCCTGGCTACCGGAGCCAGTTTCGACATCTCCACCGTTGTCCCGTCCACCCGATCCGGGGTAGCTGCGATGGACGCGCTGGCCAAGTCATCCCCTCCCCCGGAATACGCCATTGAGCCCGCCGCGACCCATGTCGGCGACAGAGTCGCGCAAACCGTTGAGTTGGTCGGCCTCCGCGTCGTGAGCAGGTCTCCGGACGGGAGGGTCGATCCCAGGTCGGCCTCGCTCATCGTCCGAGACGGGGTCCTGACTCGCGTTTCCCGGAGTGACGCAGGCACGACGGCCGGAACGCCCGTGACACGACACTGGACCGATTGGCTGGAAGGTTGGTCGATCGGCCACATCGACCCGCGACACGGCTTCGTCGCCCAATGGGACGTGAGCCGTTCCCGCGATCACCGGACCTTGCCCCTCCGGGCGACCCTGCCGGAGACGGCACGGATGTCTCCCGAGCACGCGTTGGTCGTGCGGGTGAGTGACCTCTTCGGCAGGTGGTGGGTCGCGCCCGTCCAATCCGGGTGAACATTTCGGCGCGAGACGGCAGATCGAGTGGTGGGAAGTCGCCCCAGCGCGATCAATCCAGTTCTGCCCATGGTCCACGAGACGAGACACTGGGCGGAGGAAGTCGTCCGTCGCGTCCGACGTCCGAGCCGGCCCGCAAAATCGGAGGAGTCCAGCCACCCAGATGAACGTCGTGCTGTTGGTCCACGTGGCTGCGACCCTATTCATGACGGGGTTGATCTGGTTCGTCCAGGTGGTCCACTACCCCCTCTTCGCCCGCGTCGACGCCGCAGGGTTCGCCGGTTATGCCACCGCCCACTCCACCAGGACGACTCTCGTGGTCGGGCCGCCGATGATCGTCGAGTTGGTCACGGCCGTGGCCATTGTGATCTCCCCCCGGGACCCGGTGCCCACGGTCTGGAGTTGGGCCGGTGTCCTTCTCATCGTGGCGATCTGGACCTCGACGGCGGTTCTCCAGGTTCCACGCCACCGGGCCTTTGCGGCGGGATTCGACCGGGCAGCATGGCGGGCTCTGGTCTGGACGAATTGGCTGCGCACCGTAGCCTGGACGGCGCGGTCAGCCCTGGTGCTGGCGATGGTCGCCCGGGTGATCCCGGGATGAAACCGGACGAGTCCTCTCCGGCCGGCCCCGGCCCCGTCCTCCCCTTCTCGGTCCGCCCGCTCACGCCGGAGGACGCGATCGCGATCTGCCACTGGCGATACCCGGGTCAGTACGCCTTCTACGACTATGACCCCGGGGACTGGCGGTCCATGCTGGCACCGGAGGCGAACTATGTCGCCGTCGCTGGCGCAGACGGCGCCGTGGCCGGGTTCCTGACCTTCGGGGCCAACGCAAGGGTGTCCGGCGCGCAAGCCGCTGGACTGTATGCCTCCGAGGCCCTCGACATCGGCCTCGGCCTGCGGCCCGACCTGACCGGGCAGGGCTATGGCCGGGCCTTCCTCGCCTCCGCCCTTGCCTGGGCCGAGTGGCGATACAACCCCTCCACGATCCGGCTGGTGGTGGCGACCTTCAACACCCGGGCGATCAGAGCCTATGAACGGGCCGGGTTCGTCGCCGGCCCGGCCTTCACGTCCCCCGTGGCTGGCCGGGAGGTGCCCTTCGTCCTGATGACCCGACCGGTGTCGCGTGAGAACGCGGGTCGCGAATCGATGCCGGGGCGCTGACCGCCGACGGCACGCATCCCGCGACGGCCAGGCCAAGGGGTCACCGGCCAGGGTGATCGTGCCGGCGGACCGTCCGCTGGTGAAGTGAGGAGACCACCATGCAATGTCCCGTTGACGGAACGACGCTCGTGATCTCGGAGCGCCAGAATATCGAGATCGACCACTGCCCGACCTGTCGAGGCGTGTGGCTGGACCGTGGCGAGTTGGACAAGCTGATCGAGCGGTCCGCGATCGCCATGGGCTCCGGGGCGCCGGAGGCCTACCGCGGTGGAACCGAGTCGTCACGGCGACCCGACCCCCGCTATGAGGTCGCCGGTCGCCGACACGATGACGATGACGACGACGACCGTTACGCCCGTCCGGGGGAGCACGGCAAACCCAAGAAGCGCCGGTCGTTCCTAGACGATATTTTCGACTTCGGCTGATCGCTCCCGCGCGGGCCGGGCCACTCGCATAGTCGGGTCGCGCCCCGATCGCGATTGTCCCGGCCCGCCAGCGCGTCCTATCCGTCCGAGTTTGGGACGCCACGCTACTCCCTAAGCGAGGGCCTCGCCCAGGACAAGGCAACGAGGCGGCCGCGATCGAGGTCGTGCCGAGCCATAGATTCGTTCCTCGTACCGCAACCGATGCCCACGTCGGGATCCCCGTCATTGACCGTGCGACCTCTGGCGGGTGTCTCGGTCGGCTCGTCGTCACAGTGCGCCGCCACAGCGACAATGCGTAGATCGGCTCGGGGACGCCGTCCTGCACGAAAGAGCGGAGACGGCCGACAACGTCTCCCGGCGATCCTCATCGGCCCGACCGATTCGGTGACGCCGTGGGCCGTTGAGGCGGAATCATCCGCGTCCTTGAACAGCGATGCTCATCTGTACCGACCCCGACCCACGAGATCACCGGGGTGATAGGATGCGGTCTGGACCTCGAAAATCGTCGATGTCACGGTAGGAGCGCCAGGATGGAAACGCGACGCCTCGGCAAGACGGGACACCAGAGTACCGTCATCACCTTCGGCACCTACGCGATCGGAAACGTCGACCAGAAGACCGCCGACGCGGCCATCGAAATGGCGCTAGCACACGGCATCAATCACTTCGATGTGGCACCGAGCTACGCCGAGGCTGAACTCCGGCTGGGTGACTACTTGCACCGACACCCCCAGCCCGACTTGTTCATCAGCTGCAAAACCGAGAAGCGGGACCGCGGCGAGGCGAATGAGGAACTGCGCCGCACCCTCGACCGCCTGGGGCGAGAACGGTTCGACCTCTACCAACTCCACGCCGTGTGCACCATGGACCATCTGGAGGCCTGCTTCGCCCCGGGCGGCTCGATGGAAGCCATCCTCGCCGCTCGGGAGGAGGGTGTGGTCGGCCACGTCGGGATCACCGGGCATGGCACCGAAGCACCGGCGGTCCATCTGGCCGCCCTGGACCGGTTCCCCTTCTCGACCGTGATGGTCTCCAACAACCCGGTGATGGAGGCGATCCCGGCCGTCAACGAGGCCTGGCAGCGCCTCCTGGAGCGGTGTGGCCGGGACGACGTCGGCATCCACGTCCTGAAGGCGACCGCCAAGGCGCCCTGGAAAGACCGCGAGCCGACCTTCAACACCTGGTACGAGCCGCTGACCGAGCAGGACGAGATCGACCGCGCCGTCGCCTGGGCGCTGGCCCGGCCGGTGACCACGCTCTGCACCTCCGGTGACTTGGCGATCTTCCCGATGAC
>CADCWH010000123.1 GCA_902806395.1 uncultured Thermomicrobiales bacterium
CCGCCGGCCGGGGCCGTGTCGTCTGGGCTCCCTATGCCGCCGGAGAGAGGGCGCCTCGGGCCAGCGCCGATGCCCGCAACGATACGCTGGCCGACCTGATCCTGGCCCTCGACGCCCTGCCCGGTCGTCCAGTCGTCACGGGCGACCTGCCTCGTGAGATGGCCCAAGCGTTGGCCGACCACGGGGCGAACGTAGTCCCCGCCGCCCTGCGCTGGCGCCGCCCGGCCGCCCTAGCTGCCCTAGCCTGGGGGCGCCACGCGGCCGGCGAGCGCGACGACTCGGCGAGCCTGGCTCCCGTCTACCTGCACGGGTGATCGGTGATGGTGATGACCCGCGTCATGCCGTGGTGCGTGGCCGAAGGTGCTCATGAGTGAGCGTGGTCGCTGGTCCACTCTGCTCCGGGGCCCGGGATGTCCGTCCCCGCGTCGAACCGCCAGGGATCGACCCAGGTGATGGAGGGCCGGGGATCACGACGTGGACGGTATCTGGACATCCTGCGGGAACGGTGGCGGCCCTCCCTGCATTCTTTGTCGGGAATGGCTCCGGCCCTGCCGGACCATGCGACTCATGGTGACGTGGCGGAGCGGCCAATGACCCGCGCTCGACCGCACTGTGCCGCTGGGTGCTGAGCGGGATGTTTCCTCAGACCAGATGACACCGCGCGGCTGGGCCGTGCCCGTTGGCGCTCGCCCGAGATGGTGTGCGACCGCGCTGAGCGACCGACCACTCCCGGTTGTGAGGGCGTGGGGGCCCGTGCTACGGTGATTCGAGAGTGGCCCCCGGCGTGCGTCAGTCGATGGCGCGGCCAACCTGGGGCCGGTGGTCGAGTCAAGTCCGAAAGCAGAGTCCTGAGCGTGTACCGGATCGACGCCATGACGTTGCCCGACGTGCCCGAGGTGAGCCGCGTCGAGGCGCGCTGCTTCACCAACCCCTGGCCCCTCACCGCCTACCGGCGCGAACTGCGGATGCCCGACCAGAACTACTACGTGGTCCTGCGTGACTTGGTCGATGACCGCCCGGCCGCAGGCGACGATGAGTCCACCGCCGGACCGGCCATGGCTGGAGTCCCGGCCGGGCTGCGGGCGCGGTTGCCGCTGCCATTTCTGCCGTTCGGGCGACGCTCTGAGCCAACTGACCGCATTGCCGGGTTCGCCGGTATGTGGGTGATCTATGACGAGGCCCACGTCACCACCATCGGAGTCGATCCGGCCTACCGCGGCCAGGGGCTCGGCGAGTTGTTGCTGGTCCACCTATTCGGATCCGCGATCGGGCGGGGTGCGAAGTGGCTGACGCTGGAGGTCAGGGTGTCGAACGAGTCCGCCCTGGCGCTGTACCGGAAATACGGCTTCGCGGTCCATGGCACACGGCCCCGCTACTACAGCGACAACAACGAGGACGCCTACGTGATGTGGTCGCCCTCCCTTCATGACCCCGCCTACCTGGAACGCTTCGCCGAACTGCGGAACGCCGCCGAGGCTCGCCTGGGGGACCGATTCACCCACGATCAGGACCGGCCACACGATGGGCCGATCGCCGGGTCGCCTCACCGGGCGACCGTGGCCGACATCCCCGTCGATCGGGGCGCCTAGCATGGCGATGCGCCCGCCCGGAGAATCGCCCGACCCCGGACTGACTGGCCCCGCCGACCGCCCGATGACGACCCGGTGAACATCCTCGGCATCGAGACCTCCTGCGACGAGACCGCGGCGGCCGTGGTGGCCGACGGGCGGCGGATCCGCTCCAACGTGGTCGCCTCCCAGATCGCCCTCCATCGGGCCCACGGCGGCGTGGTGCCCGAACTGGCGGCGCGGGGTCACGTCACCGCGATCCTGCCCACGATCGAGGCCGCGATGGCAGGGGCTGGGGTCACCCGGGCCTCGGTCGATGCGGTCGCCGTCACGGTCGGGCCCGGGCTGGCCGGGGCTCTGTTGGTGGGTCTGAACGTCGCCAAGGCCCTGGCCTACGCCTGGCGGCTGCCGCTCGTGCCGGTCAACCACCTAGAAGCGCACCTCTACGCCAATTGGCTGGTCGCACCGGAGCCGGGGATGCCCCCGACCCCGGCTCCGGAGTTGCCCGCGATCTGCCTGCTGGTCTCCGGCGGCCACACCGAGTTGATCCTGATCGAGGACCACGGCCGGTACCGCACGCTGGGCCGGACGCTGGACGACGCGGCAGGGGAGGCCTTCGACAAGGGGGCCAGGCTGCTCGGCCTCGGCTATCCGGGCGGTCCCGCTATCCAAGGCGCGGCCGCCACCGGTGACCCGGGGCGGTTCGCGTTGCCCCGGGCCTGGTTGGGCGAGTCGGACGACTTCAGCTTCTCGGGCCTCAAGACGGCGCTTCTTCGGCTGGTCGCCCCCTACCGGCTGCCGGACGCACCCCGTGCTGCCGACGACGGTCCCTTCCCGACCCATCGCCCGCCGGTCCTGCGGCCCGAGACCCCCGTCGCCGACCTGGCGGCCGGGTTCCAGGCGGCGATCGTCGAGGTGCTGGCCACCAAGCTGGCCCGAGCCGCCGTCCGGGAGGGGGCCAAGACGGTCCTGCTGGCCGGCGGCGTCGCTGCCAATCGGGCGCTGCGAGAACGGGTCGTGTCGGCGGTCGGGACGGAGGCGGGCGACCTGCCGGTCCGGGTGCCGGACCTCTCCCTCTGCACTGATAACGCGGCGATGATCGCCGGGGCGGCCTTCTATGCCCTGCGGCGTGGCGAGCAGGTCGGCTGGGAGGCGGAGATCTCGGCGAGGCTGCCGCTGACGGAGACGGTCGGCGGCCGCTTCTAGGGGACAGGGGACAGTGGGTGTCTGGCGAGATGGCGATGCGTGTTGTGAGGGAGGCGAGATGGTGTCGGAGGTGACCAGGTCGGCCGTGCCAGACGGGGCGCGGGAGGTGGCGATCCTGGCCGCGCGGGAGGCCGGGACGATCCTGCGCGCCAAGCTGGACCAGCCGCGCGACATCCGGTACAAGGGCGAGATCGACCTGGTGACGGACGCCGACCGGGCCGCCGAGGCAGTCATCGTGGGCCGCGTCCGGGCCGCCTTCCCCGCTCACCGGCTGATCGGTGAGGAGGGGAGCCGCGGCGATCCCGGTGCCGCTGACTCCCCGTTCGGCTGGGTCATCGACCCACTCGACGGCACGACGAACTACGCCCACCGCTATCCCCACTTCGCGGTCTCGATCGGCCTGGAGCGGGCCGGGATGCCCGTCCTCGGCGTGGTTTACGACCCGATGCGGGACGAGTTGTTCGTCGGTGAGGCGGGCACGGGCTCGACCTTGAACGGGGCCCCGATCCGCGTCTCCGCCGAGGCCGACTTGTCCCGGGCCCTGCTGGCGACCGGCTTCGCCTACGACCCCGCCCAGCGGGCCGCGGCGGAGGCGATCTGGGCCGACCTATTGTTCCAGGCCCAGGGGGTCCGGCGCGACGGCTCGGCCGCGCTCGACCTGTGCTGGGTCGCGGCCGGGCGGCTGGACGGATTCTACGAGCGCCCCCTCCAACCCTGGGACATGGGGGCCGGGGCGGTGATCGTGACCGGGGCCGGGGGCACGATCGGCCGGTTCGATGGCACCGCGTTCGACCCCTACGGCGGCGAGATCATCGCCACCAATGGCCAGATCCACACTGCCCTGGCGGCGATCGTGGTCCGGCAGGGCCAGGGTCCGGCCGGGGGCGAGGACATCAGCCGGGCCGGGACCCTAGAGCGGATCGTCGGGCCGGTCGCGTCCTAGGGTACGGACCACGGTACCAGACCCACGACCGTCTCCCGGTGGTGGCCTCGGGTCAGAAGGTCTAGCCGACACGTCAGCCTGGCTGGCCGTCCGACGATGGCTGACGCACGGATAGCGATATTCGATGTAGATCTGAGCGAACCCACCGCCGTTAGGCTGTCCCGATCACCTGCCCGAGAGCCCGCATCCCGGTCACTCCCGGCTGGTCCCTGTGCCCTGTCATTGCCGCGCCCACGCGGGGACGGCGATCTCGTGGCCGCCTCAGCCGCGTTGGTCGCCAACCGTCCTCCCCGCTCACCCTCGCTTCGACCCCCGCCCGCCTCCACCGTCGGAATCGATGTCGTGCCCCGTGGGGCGATGCTC
>CADCWH010000124.1 GCA_902806395.1 uncultured Thermomicrobiales bacterium
GGCGTCGCGGGTGGTCGAGGCTTGCGGAGCAACGTACGTCTCGACGGGCGACCACACCGTGACCGACATGGCGGCCACCTTGCCCCCGGTCGACCTGATCGTCGAGGCCACCGGGGTCAGCGGCCTGGTCGCCGAATGCATGGCGGCCCTCGGGTCCAACGGGGTGCTGGTCCTGCTCAGCATCACGGGTCAGAACGCCATGACCAGCGTGCCGCTCGACGCGATCAACCGCGGCTTCGTCCTCGGCAATAAGGTGATGCTCGGCAGCGTCAACTCCGCCCACGAAGATTTCAGTACCGGCGTCGAGCGACTGGTCAGATTCGAGGCGCTCTGGCCAGGCCTGACCGGTTCGCTGATCACCACCAGGCTGGCGGGACTCGAACATGCCGCCGAGGCCATCGCGGAGCGGACCGGGATCAAGACGGTGGTCGATCTCACCGGGTGAACTCTCTGTCGTGGGGCCTCGATTGACGGGCTACTCCCCGGACGGCGCCTGGCACGACCGTTGCACCGCCGAATGCGTCTCCCGTCCGGCCTGGTGGGAGTCCATACCGGAGGAGAGCGCTCGATGAGCAAGGATGAGAAGACCTTCAAGCGTGGCGACCACGTCGAGTGGAACACGTCACAGGGCACGACCAAAGGTGTCGTCAAGAAGGAACTGACGGAGCCGACGGACATCAAGGGGCACCACGTCGCCGCATCGGACGAGAACCCCCAATTCCTGGTGAGGTCGGACAAGACGGGTGCCGAGGCCGCCCATAAGCCCGCGGCCCTGACCAAGGAAGGTGCCTGAATGAGCGCCAACGGCACGAGCGATCGGGAACACATCGCCAAACTGAACGACCTGATCAAGGACATTGAGTTCGCGATGATGACGACCGTGGAGCCGGACAGTGACCTGCGGTCCCGCCCGATGGCGACCCAGCGGGCCGAGTTCGACGGCACCGTCTGGTTCTTCACGCGCGCCAGCGACCCGAAGGTCTCCGAGATCCGGAAGGACCAGCGGGTGAACCTGAGCTACGCCTCGAAGGACGACAACGCCTGGGTCTCGATGTCGGGAACGGCCGAACTGGTCCGCGACGAGACGAGGATGAAGGACCTCTGGCAGAAGCCGCTGGAGGCCTATTTCCCCGATGGCCTCGAGGACCCCGACCTCTCGCTGCTCAAGGTCTCCGTCAATCAGGCCGAATACTGGGACGCCACCTCGAACAAGATCGCCTACGTCGCCGGCATGATTAAGGCAATCGCCTCGAACGAGTCCTACCAGCCGGGCGAAAACGAGAAGATCACCCTGCGGGAGGGTTGATCGCTCCGCTTGGGCGGGGAAGCGTATCGGTCTGTCGACCCGCCCTCTGGTCGCTGTCTTAGATCTCTGATCTCGTCCAGATCGTGATCGGCTCTCGTGCCTATGGTCTTGGTAACCCAAGTCCATCATCCGAGGCGTATGAGGGTGTCGCAGTGCTGGCGACGGGGTCGCGCCAAGTGATAGACCGGGCCGTCTGCAGCGATCGGCCACCCGAGGTCACGTGCCGAGCACAAGCTATTGGCTGATCCGACGGCGCGGTGACGAACGGCTCCTGGGTAAGTCGAACCACGTCCGGGTAGTCCCGGAACCCTCTCAATCTCCGCCGTCCCGGCGTTCCAACAGATCAGCGTACTGGAGAAGGTGGCGGACGCCGAGGTAGCGTTCCTTGACCCGATCCCGGGCGGCGAACCCGAGGCCCCGGGCCATTTCCCGGTCATCGAGCAGGCGGCGCATCGCCCGGGCGGCGGCGTCGAGGTCGGTCGGGTCCGACAGCAGCACCCCGTGCTCCCCGTCCACGATCTGGTCCCGGATGCCGCCGACCGCGCTGGCGATGATCGGCCGCGCCTTCCACATCGCCTCGGTGACGGTCAGGCCGAAGCCTTCCTGGAGGCTCTTCTGGACCACTACCGCGGAGTGTCGCTGGAGGGCATTGACCATCGCGGCGTTCTCCTCCGCATCGTCCATCGGCAGGTTAGCGAGGTGAACTCGACCTCTGCTTTCGTCCGGCAAGGCTTGCCAGGCCGACAGCAGGTCCGCGTACGTCCCGGCGCCTTCGGGGTCGTCAGCGACGGCGGTGACATCTGGACCGGCCAGGACGAGGTGCGCGTCCCGGGCTCCACCCTCCTCGACCAGCGAGACGAACGCCCGCATCACACCGACGTGGTCCTTGAGGGGGTCCCAACGGGAGATCTGCGTCAGCAGTGGCGCGTCCCAGGGCGGCGGTGCACCAGACCGGACAACCATCGCTTGTCGGCCGACGTACCCCTCGGAACCATCGTCACGGCGAAACGGTGCTTGGGACGCTCGCGCGTCGCCCGCCGTCAACCCGACGACTTCCAGGATGGCGCGGACGACCGGGGCATCCAGCGCCTGGTTCTTAGCGGAGAAGGCATCGATCGACGGGGCAATGACCACGGCCCGCGCCCGGTCAACGGTGTCGGGGACATAGGCCTCACGTGAGAACACCAGGGCTGCCATCTGGTCAAGGTAGGGAGCCAGGAACTGCCAACCCAGCCGGGTCTCGTCGTTGCGGTCGTCCGAACCGACGTGGCATCGCCAGAACACCAGGGCTCCGGTCTCCACCAGCGGCTCGACAAATCCGGCCGACTGAGGATCATGAAGCAGGACCACGTCGCCGGCTTTGACCTGTTCCACCAGCAGGTCCCGTTGACCCCGGAGCCGGGCATCATAGGCCTCGCGTTCGGCGGGTCCGAGCGGGGAACCGTCCCCAGCCGAGCCGTGTAAGGCGTGGTGGAGACGTTTGGTGATCCGGAAGAAATCGGCCGAACCTTCGATGATCACCCACCGAGTGTCGATGCCGACCCCCCGGACATAGGGCAACAGGGCCTGGAGCATCTCGGCAACCCCACCACCCTGGGAGGTGGAGTTGACGTGCCACCAGGTGCGGCCCTCGAGGCGACGCCGGGCCGACTCGGCTCGCTGCCTGGCGTGGTCCATGGCCGCGGTGCCGATGATCTGCGTGAAGCGCTCGATCGAGACCGGCGCGACCGGCACTTCCTGCAGCCTCGACATCACCTGTCCCCCCGGCAAACCATACCGACGCCCACCGTATCGGCCCGGCAGCCGACCACCTCCGGTGATACTACACCGAAGGTCCCCCCGACGCGGCACCCCTCCCCGCCATCTGCCCGACGGCCCCACCGATTCGCCCGATTTCCTCGTCCGTGGTCAGGTAATGGACCGAGGCCCGGACCATCTCGTCGATGCCCCGCCGCTCCATATCCATGCGAGTGCTGGTGACGCCGGTCACGGAGACGTTGATGTCCAGTCCGCGGAGTTCGCGCTTGACGGTTTGGGCATCCAGATCTGCGACGGTGAAGCTGACGATCCCACCGCGCACGGCGCCAAGGTCGTGGACCGCCACGCCGGAGATTGCCGACAGGGCTGTCCGCAGCGCCTCGCCTCGCTCTTGGACCGTGGCCCAGACTCGGTCGAGCCCGAGATCGAGGGCGTAATCGACCGCCGCGCCCATGCCGAGGACGTTGGCGATCGACGACTCCCAGTTCTCGAACCGGCGGGCGTCGTCCCGGAGTTCGTAGCGGTCGGTGGCCACCAGTTCGGCGGCCCGCATGTCGAGGAACGGCGGGGTCAACTGGGTCCGCCAAGGCTGCCCGGCGTAGAGGAACCCGATCCCGCGAGGACCGCGTAGGTACTTGCGGGCACTCGCCGTCAGGAAATGACAACCGATCTGATGAACATCCAGCGGCAGCTGGCCAACCGTCTGGCAGGCATCGAGGAGGTAGATCGCTCGGCTGCCCCGGACCACCTCACCGATCGCGGCGGCGGGCTGCAAGAGGCCACCGTTGGTGGGCATGTGGGTGACGGCGACCAGTTTCACCCGATCGTCCATCAACCCAGCCAACGCCGCCACGTCCATCTGGCCCGAGGAATCGTTCGGCACGACCTCGATGGAGACGCCACGGCTTGCGACCTGGAGGAAGGCGATCACGTTGCTGCCATACTCGGAGACCGAGGTCAGGATGCGGTCGCCTCGCTCGAACGGGATCGCGTAGAAGACCAGGTCCCATGCCCGGGTCGCGTTCTCGACGATCGCGATATCGTCGGGCTCCGCATTCAGCAGGCGAGCGATGGAACGGTAGACCGCACCGAGGCGATCGGCCGCCTCGTCGGCCGCCTCATAGCCGCCGATTTCGGCCTCGCGCCGGAGGTGCCCGACGACGGTCTCGACGACTTTCCCGGGCGGTAGCGATGACCCGGCGTGGTTGAAGTGGGCGACGTGGGCGCAACCAGGGGTCTCTACCCGCAGCCGTTCGACCTCGCCATGGCCGAGGGGAGCGGCGAGGGCCGACTCCCCAAGCTGCGCCGACGGTCGGACGCCCGTCACCGGCCGCCCGGCATGTAGGCGGGATCGTGCGACGCCCGCGGGCTGGGGCTGATGTCCTCCGGCTTGTCGGCGTCGGACGAGAGGCGGTCGCTCTCCTCCCCGGGCGCCGTGTCCCCCAGTCCCCAGTCATCGTCGGATCGGGGGGTGAACGCCCCCAAGGTCATCAGGGCAGCCTGCTGGCGGTCGATCGGCAGGTCACCTAGCAGGACATCCGCTAGCCCTCGCGCCTGGCTCGACGACACGCTATCCCTGGACGCGAGCTGGAACTCACCGGCCATCGCCCGGTGGACCCGGTCGATGTCGACCCCGAAGGCGCCAGCGACCTGGTCAGCCGAAAATTGGGCGTCCAGCGCCACGTCTTCCCCGGCGGGGCTCCGCTCGTCGTCTGTCACGCTGGCGTCGTTGGTCTGCATCGAAATGGATCCTCCCGCTTCTGAGTATCGTCACCGTTGGCCAGCATCGTGCCATCCCAGGAGCCATCCGTCACCGCAGCTCGGCATAAATGTCCGTGCCCGGCCGTTCGGGAACCATGTCCCCACACGAGGAGTCACAAGAGCATGCGCTATGCCGTCGGACCCACCCGGCGTGCCCACCAGTACGCGGGGCGCCAGACCGTCCCATCTCCGGGTGGGTGCGGAAGCTGGAGATGATCGACCTGCTGCTGCTCGGCACCGGCGGTATGCAGCCGCTGCCATACCGCTGGCTCTCGAGCCTCCTCTTGCGATGCGAGGGGGAATTGGTGCTCTTCGATTGTGGAGAAGGGACCCAGATCCCCTGGAAACGTTTCGGATGGGGATTCCGCCGCCTCTCAGCGATCTGCCTCTCCCACGTCCACGCCGATCACGTCGCGGGCCTGCCCGGTTTGTTCCACACGGTGGCGATCGCGGGTCGGAGCGAGCCGATCGATGTCCACGGGCCCGTTGGCGTCGCGGCGGTCGTCGCCGGTCTCCGCGTCATCGCCCCGTGGTTACCCTATGAGATCCGCGTCCACGAATGGGTAGGAGGGGATCGCTTCGACCTCCCGGCCGGAATGGTCGGCTCGGTGGTCGAGGGCCGGCACGGGGTGCCCAGCCTGGCCTACCGTGTCGATCTCGCCAGGGCCCGCCGCTTCGACCCTGCGAAAGCGGCGCAGCATGGCATTCCTCAAGTAGTCTGGGGCGCCCTCCAGCGTGGAGAGGATGTCACGTGGGCGGGAGGAACGGCGACGCCCGACGATGTCTTGGGGCCACCGCGGCGGGGCCTCAGGATGGGCTTCCTGACCGACACGACGTACCTGCCAAACTTCGCCGATCACTTCCGCGATGTCGATCTGCTGGTCAGCGAGGGAACCTACGGCGACCCAGAGGATGCCGAGAAGGCCAAGGGCCACAACCACATGACCTTCGCCCAGGCCGCCACGATCGCCCGTGACGCCGGGGCCCGGCGCCTCTGGCTGACCCACTTCAGCGCCCGGATGGACGATCCTGCGGAGTACCTCCCGCATGCCACGGCGATCTTCCCCGCGACGGAGGTCGGCTTCTCGGGACTCACGACCCGCCTTGACTTCGATGATGGGGAGACCACATTAGGTCTAGGTCACGCAGGTCCGAGCGCGCCTCGTTCCGGCTGAACGACGTCAGCCCCGCGTAACGACCCAGGGACGGGAACGTGCCGGACGTGAGCGGCGGTACGAGGACGATATCGATCGCCCATTGCGTCTTCACCGGCTACCGGCACGGCGACCGTTCCGAGTATGGATGGTCCAAACGGCCGCGACAGGCTGCGCGTCTCGCACGAAACCCGCCATTTCGCGTCCTGGTGCTCGGCGGCCTGGTTCGTCAGCGCATCGTCTTGATCGCCCCCCAGAGGTCACCCGCCAGGCGGCGCTTCGGCATCCGCCCCGCCATCGCGGCGAGGGAGCGGTACTTCTCGGCCTTGGGCTTGCCGTCCACGGTCAGATACGCCCGGGCCATCTCGGAGAGCAGTTCGGGGTAGTCGGTCAGCAGGTGAGGCCGGGCATGGGCGAAGTCGGTCACGTTGCGGATCTTGTAGAGGTCCTTGATGACCACGCTGTCCTCCAGCAGTTCCCGGTAGCGGGACATGGTCGCCGCCGAGAAGTCGCCCCGTTCGGTCGCCTCGACTATGGCTTGGGCGGCCATGTGGCCCGACAACATCGCCAGGTTGACCCCTTCCCGGTTGAGGGGGTTGACGAAGCCAGCCGCATCACCGACCACCACCACGCCGTCCGCGTAGACCTGCGGCATCCGGTTGTAGCCGCCCTCGGGAATCAGGTGGGCCGAGTACTCGACCGTCTCACCACCAGCCAGCAACGGGGCGATGGACGGATGACGCTTGAATCGGTCGAGCATATCGTTGACGTTCACGCCGGTCCGGATCAGGTCCTCCAAGAGCGCACCGGTCCCGACCGAGAGCGTGTCGCGGTTGGTGTAGATGAATCCGTAGCCCAACAAGTTCGACGTCGACTCCCCAAAGATCTCCAGCGCCGTGCCAAGGCCCGACGGGAGATTGAAGCGGTCCTCGATCGTCCCTGACGGGAGGGCGATCAATTCCTTCGCGACCAGGGCCTGCTCGATCGGAGCCCACTCCTTGTGCAGGCCGACCTTCTGGGCCAGGAGCGAGTTGGCACCGTCGGCCAGGACGACGACGTTGGCGAACAGTTCCCCGTCCGGTTCACCGGTGGTCACCCCGACGACGGCTCCATCTTCCCAGAGCAGATCGGTAACGGTGAACTCCGGGTAGACTTCGGCCCCGGCCGCCTCGGCCGTCGTGGCGTGCCAGCGGTCGAACTCGGAGCGGAGGACGGAATAGGCATTGAAGGGAGGCGCCGCGAACCGCTCAGAACGGTAGGTCGCGCCGAGCATCGCGTCCCCGGTCAGGAGCATGTAGCGCTGCTCGATGATCGGCCGCTCCAGTGGCGCCTCGGCCTCGAACCCCGGCACCATGTCCTCGGTCGGCTGCCGATAGAGGATGCCGCCCCAGACATTCTTCGCCCCTGGGAAGGCGCCCCGCTCCAACACGACCACGGCCAACCCGGCTGCCGCCAACTCCCGGGCAGCGGTGATCCCGGCCGGCCCGGCCCCGACCACGATGGCATCCATTCGGTCCGCGTCGGCCACTACCCCATCCCCTCTTTCGTGATCATCACATCGCGGGTGTCGTCATCGCTCCACCTGACGTCCTGGTCGTCGCCACGCCGAGGCACTGCCCCGGTCAATCCCGGGCCGCCGCGCGGTCCGGCGGGGGCATCGGACACCTTCCGGACTCGGGTCAGCGCTTTGCACCACCGAGGGCGGCGATCAGGGCCGGGACCACTTCGAAGGCGTCACCGACGATGCCAAACGACGCCGATTTGAAGATCGGCGCATCGGGGTCTCGGTTGATCGCCACGACATAGTCGGAACCCTGCATACCGACGTTGTGCTGCACGGCGCCGCTGATCCCGACCGCGATGTAGAGGCGAGGTGACACGGTCGTGCCGGTCTGGCCGATCTGCTCGTGATGCGGTCGCCATCCGGCGTCCACCACTGCCCGGGTCGCCCCGACCGCACCGCCGAACACGCCGGCCAAGTCCTCGACGAGCGAAAAGTTCGCTGGCTCCTTCAATCCCCGGCCGCCGCTGACGACTACCTCGGCCGAACCGAGCGACGACGGTCCGCTCGTCTTGGCGACCGTCTCCCGTACTGTCACCCGCAGGTCACGCGTGCCGAGTTCGACCGCGAACGCCTCGGCCGCCGGACCGGCCCCCGTGCTCGCCGGCTTCTCGTGGCTTCCGGAGCGGACGGTCGCCAGCCAAGGTCCTTCCCCTAGGAACCGCACGTCGGATTGGACCCTGCCCCCGAGCACGCCGCGGGTCACCACCACCTGGCCACCTTCGACCGCGAAGGCGATCCCATCCGCCACCGAAGGCACCTCGAGACGGGCCGCCAGGCGCGGCACGATGTCCTTGCCGGCGGTCGTCCCCGCCGCCAGGACGACGCGGGCGTCAAGATCGCGCACCGCCGTTTCGACCACGGCCGTTCCAGACTCGGTCGTCAGCGGGACCAGGTGGGGGTCGTCCGCCACCAGGAGCCGATCGATGCCGGTCGCCGCGAAACCATAGGCCGCGTCCCCGGCCATCGGCCCCAACAGCAGCCCGACCAATGGCATACCCATGCCGTCCGCGACGCCGCGGGCAGCAGTGACCGCCTCGGCCGATTCCGGCCGTAGACCGTCCGGCCCGACTTCTCCGACAACCAGCACGACAGCCATGATGACTCCTGATCGGTCCTACAGAACTGAGGGCAACCACGATCGACTAGGGCAACAGCTTGTGTTCACCGAGCCAGGCCACGAGTTGGTCTGCCGCCTCGCCCGCCGAGCGGTCCTGGACCAGCACCCCGGCAACCTGCCGCTCTGGCGCGACCGGCGCGCTCCAGTTCAGGCGGGTCGCCGCAAATTGGCTCGCCTGGACGGTCTCCAGCGGCTTCTTCTTGGCGGCCATGATCCCCTTCAGCGACGGGTAACGCGGCTCGTTCAGGCCCGTGATCGCCATCACTAGTGCCGGCAGTTCGGCCGAGACGGTTTGCGTCCCGTCCTCGACATCGCGCTTAGCGACCACAGTGGTCCCCTCGAAGGTCAGTTCCTTGATCGAGGAGATGAGGGGCAGGTCAAGCAACTCAGCCAGGTGTGGCCCGACCTGGCCCGCCTCGTAGTCGTCAGAGTTCTGCCCGGCGATGACGAGGTCGAATGGGGCCTTGATGATCTGGTCTGCCAGGGCCCGGGCCAGATCGAGGGTGTCCATTTCGTCCGGATCCTCGATCGCGAGGAGGACCGCCCGGTCGGCCCCCATCGCCAGCGCACGAGTCAGGGCGTCCTTGACCCGCGGCGGCCCGGCGCAGATGACGGTGACCTCGCCCCCCTCGCGCTCTTTGATCCGCAGGGCCTCCTCGACGGCGTACTCGTCATACGAGCTGATGACACGCTGCTCGCTGAGGACGGGCTGGCCAGTCCCTCTGTCGATCCGGACCGCATTCATGTCCGGCACCTGCTTCACGAGGACGACGATATTCACCGGGACCGTAACCTTTCGCTCTGCGGATCGTTATCCGGGACCGAGAATCTCGCCGGGCGACGCTCGACGAAGGCCGCCATCCCATCACGCTGTTCGACGGTACCGAAGGCCGCCGCAAATGCGTCCAGTTCATCGGCTAGCCCGGCATCGAGACCGGCAGCCGTCGCGCCACGCACCAGGCGTTTCGTCGCCCGGATCGCCGCCGGACCGTTCTTGGCGATCGCCTCCGCCATGGCCATCGCGGAAGACATGAGGTCCCCGGCGGGCACGACGGCATTGACGAGCCCGACCCGCAGGGCCGTGGCCGCGTCCATTCTCCTGCCGGTGAGCAACATCTCCATCGCCACACCAGGACCCACTAGGGCTGCTAGGCGCTGGGTGCCCCCCCACCCGGCGGGGATCCCGAGAGTGACCTCAGGCTGAGCGAAGACCGCATTCTCGGACGCGACCCGCAAGTCGCACGCGATCGCCAACTCGCAACCACCCCCGAGCGCGAAACCGTTGACGGCCGCAATCGTCGGTTGAGGCATCCCGGCAAGCGTCGCGGTGACCATCTGGCCGAGGGCACCGAAGGCGCGGCCCTGATCCGTCGTCATCTCGGCCATCGCCTTGACGTCAGCCCCGGCCGCGAACGCTCGCTCGCCTGCCCCGGTCAAGATCACCACCCGAATGTCGTCGCGGGTGGCCAGGACATCGAGCATCGCCTGGAGATCACGAAGCTGGGCGTCGTCTAGCGCGTTGAGCGCCGCCTGGCGTTCCATGGTGACCGTGGCGACCCATCCCTCGACGGTGATCTCAATCGCCATCTGGACGCTCGTCGACGCGGGCCGAGGTCACCGCCCGGTAGTCCGCCGCGTAACCAGCATAGCGGGCTGCGGCGCCGTCCAGCGTCGAACGCCTGTCGGCTGCGACCGGTCCCCGTGGCCGGGCCGGGACACCCGCGACGACCGTCCCCGGCTCGACTTCCGACCTCTCCGGTACCAGGGCACCCGCGGCGACGATGCAACCAGCCCCGACCGTGGACCAGGACAGGATCACTGCCCCCATCCCGACCGTGACGCCGGCCCCCACCCGCGAACCGTGGACGATCGCGCCGTGGCCGATTGTCACTTCGTCTCCAATCAGGCATGGCGACCCGGCATCGACATGGAGCACCGCCCCGTCCTGGACGTTGCTGCGGGCTCCGACCCGAACCGGCGCCACGTCACCCCGCACGGTGGCGTTGAACCAGACGCTGGCCTCCGGCCCAACGTGTACATCGCCGGCGATGACCGCTCCCGGCGCGACCCATGCGGACGGATCGATCCGTGGCCAGACACCCCGGTACGGCAGGATGATCGCCCCGGGAAAGGCGATGCCGAGGTCCGACGCCGGGACGGCCTCGGTCACATGGGGATCAGCCATCGACGCGCAACACCACCGCGTCACCCTGGCCACCGCCCGAACAGATCGCGGCGACGCCGATCCCACCCCCCCGGCGCCGCAGCTCCATCGCCAGGGAGAGGGTGATCCGGGCACCGCTCGCCCCGATCGGGTGGCCGAGGGCAATCGCGCCGCCGTTGACGTTGACCCGGTCCAGATCGATCCCGAGCCGCCGGGCCGCGATGATCGGCACGCTGGCGAACGCCTCATTGATCTCCCACAGGTCGACGTCGGACACGTCCAGACCTGCCCGCTCCAGGGCGACGCGCGCCGCCATCTCGGGGGTGAAGGCGAGGTACGGCGGATCCCACGCCGCGGTCCCGTGACCAAGGATGGTCGCCAGCGGCGTGATGCCCCGATCCTCGGCCCACGACCTATCGCAGAGCACCATCGCCGCCGCGCCGTCATTGACACCCGGCGCGTTGCCCGCCGTCACGGTCGACTCAGGATTGAAGAC
>CADCWH010000125.1 GCA_902806395.1 uncultured Thermomicrobiales bacterium
CGAGGGATCGAACCTTCCCGGCAATCCCCCGGTCAGCGTCCTGATCGTCTCCCAGTTCACCCTCTACGCCGACCTGCGAAAGGGTCGCCGCCCCAGCTTCGTCGGGGCGGCCCCGCCGGAGATCGCCGCCCCGCTGGTCGAGCGCTTCGCCGCCGCGATCGCTGCCCGGGACCTCCCGGTCGCCACCGGCCGGTTCGGCGCCGACATGAGGGTCGAATCGGTCAACGACGGCCCTGTCACCCTCTGGCTCGACTCGGACGACTTGGGGCCGGACGGCTGACCGTTCACCGGCGTACGGGACGACGGATCGGCGCGGACGGGTTTGCAGAGTCGACGTTCACGCGCGACTCACCTGGGTCGCCCACCCGAACCAGATCACCCATCCGGTCATCCCGTGCGGAGAACAGCGACTCGACACCATGTCGGTTTCTCCCAGGTTTATGTTCGATCGGTAGGATCGGGCCGGGGTGCGACCTTTTCGCTGCGTGTCATCTAGTCGAGCCAGAGACGAAACGCGGCGAGCGAGATCTGGGCGCGGTCGCGTTGGCCAAACCAACGCTCGTCCCCTCGGGTATCGCCGTCGGACCGCCGTGTCGACCGTTTCCGCTGTCCTCGGATCACTGCCGACGGTGCATCGAACGGCGCATCCACATCGGGATCTCACCGGTGCGGAGGACGGTGACACCTTCCCGATGCCCGGACGCGACTCCGGCGCGCATGGCGTACCATCGCTGCCCCCACTGGTGTGGACGGTGTGGGATCTCGCTGTGCCTGGGGCTAGTGAGGGTCTGGCATATCCAACGGAGGGACGATGGTCGATCGCATCCTGGTCAATGGTCGAGTCCACTCGCCGGAGGCGACGGTCCCGATCGCGTCCGCCGTGGCGATCCGGGGGGACCGGATCGTCGCCGTCGGGTCAGACCGAGCAATTGGGGAACTGGCGGCACCGTCCACGCGGGTCGAGGACCTGCGGGGCGCGACGCTGATCCCGGGCCTCATCGACGCCCATAACCACCTGCTGGCGACCGGCCAGGTGCTGGGTCAGGTCTCGCTCTATGGCTGCCGGGACATCGCCACGATCGTGGATCGGGTGGCCGAAGCGATCGGGCAGGCCGCTCCGGGGGAGTGGGTCCTCGGGCGGGGCTGGGACGAGAGCTTGCTCGCCGACGGACGCCATCCCACCCGGCACGACCTCGATCGCGTCGCGCCCGACCACCCCGTCGTGCTGCACCGGGTCTGGAACAAACTGGTCGCCAACTCCGCGGCCCTGCGCCTGGCGGGGATCACCGCCGCGACGCCGGACCCACCGCGCGACGTTCCCTACGCCGGCTGGATGGAGCGCGACCCAGGGGGCGAGCCGACCGGCCTGTTCCACGACCGGGCCAAGGCGATGGTCACCGACGCGATCCCCGCCCCCACTATGGCGGAAATGACCACGGCGATCGGCCGTGCCTGCCGGGCCTACCACGCCGTCGGGCTGACGACGGTGGTAGACCCCGGTCTGACCCCCGACGAGGTCCGCGCCTACGACCGGGCCGCCCGCGAAGGCGCCCTGACGATCCGGGCCGACCTCCTCCTCGCGGCCTGGGGCTTCGTCCCGGCCGAAGACGAGGCGGGGTTGCGAGACCGGATCGGTGCGGTCGGGTTCGGCAGTGGCTTCGGGGACGTGCGCCTCCGACTCGGTGGCGCCAAGCTGATGCCGGACGGCGGGATCGGCGATCGGACGGCGAAGCTCCACCCGGACGAGCACTACCGCGACGAGCCGGACAACCACGGCACGTGGGTCTTTCCGCCCGAGACCATCCCCGGGATCGTCCGCTGGCTGCACGACCACGACTTGGCGATCGACAGCCACACCTGCGGGGGCCTGGCCCAAGAGACGATCGTCCGGGCGTACGCGGAGGCGATGCGCGAGGCGCCGAAGCCGCATCTGCGGCACCGTGTCCACCACGCCTATTTCCCGTCTCGGGACACGCTCGACCTAATGTCCGGACATGGCATCGCCGCGCTGGTCTCGGCACCGTTCATCCGTAACCTGGGGGAGAGCTTCGTCGCCTCGCTGGGGGAGGAACGCGCCGCCGACGTGATGCCCACCCGCGCCTACCTCGACGCCGGGATCACCTTGGCCGGCACCTCCGACAGCCCGGTCGACGACTTCAACCCGTTCACCGGCTGGCAGGCACTCACCACTCGCCAGACCGTCACTGGCCGCCAGTTCGACCCCGCTCAGGTGCTGACGACGGACGAGGCGCTTGACGCCTACACGACCGGCGCGGCTCGGGCGATCGGTCGGGAGCATGATCTGGGGCGCATCGCCTCGGGCTATCTGGCCGACCTGGTCGTGCTGGAACCAGGATCACTCGACCGGGGTACGGCCGAACTGGGCAGCATTGCCCCGCTGGCGACGATGGTCGGGGGAGCGTGGGTGTTCGACCGGCGGTGACCAGGGGCAGCGTATCGTCCGGGCGCGTTGATCGGGATTCGCGGGTTCACGGCGGGATGGGGAAGCGGTCGATGGCTTCCCAGCCTGTCTTGAAGGTCGTCGGATGGGGCCTGGTGATCGTTGCCTTCGGCGCGATCGTGCGGTATGCACTGCTCTTCTCGCGGGGACGTGACCGACAGGTTCTGGTCGCCCGCGCCGTGACATCGCTTGGAGCCGGAGGTATGCGACCGACCCGATTGACCCGAAACGTGACGCCGCTGACTGGCGTGTGGCGGCAATCGGGTCAGGGTGCCGTCTCGTCCGCGAGGCCCGTTTCCCGATAGGCTTCGAAGATGGCGCGGGTGGCGGGGGCGGCGAAGGAGCCCCCCTCGCCGATCTGCTCGATCATCACGGTGGTGGCGATCGTGGCATCCTCGCCGTAAGGGCCGAAGGCAGCGAACCAGGAGTGGGGCTTGCTGTCCCGCTCGGAGGAGATTTGGGCCGTCCCCGTCTTGCCGGCGATCGGGTAGTCATAGGTCGGGCCGAAGACGCGGGCCGAGCCGAACTCGGAGGCGTTGCTGGTCTGGTCCCGCAGGGCCGACTGGATCTGGCTGATCTGGGTGGCGGACAGGGGTAGCTTGCCCAACTCGACTCGCTCGCCGACCTGCTCCATCGATCCCCCCGTCGAGCGCAGACGATCGACGATGTAGGGCTGGAGCAGCGTGCCGCCGTTGGCGACCGTCGCGTAGGCATTCGCCATCTGGAGCGGTGTCGACTGCACGAAGCCCTGGCCGATCGCCAGGTTCACCGCGTCGCCCGTGGACCAATAATCGCCCTGGGTATCCAGCTTCCACTCCGGGTCGGGGACGGTTCCACCGACCTCCGGGTAGAAGGGAATGCCGGTCGGGCCGCCGAGGCCAAAGGCCCGGGCCATCTCCGGCAGGGCCATGTCGTCGCGGTCGTCGAGGTCCTGGCCGATCTGGTAGAAGACGGTATTGCACGACTGGACCAGGGCCTGGTGCAGGGTCAGCGGACCCTGCTGGGGCGATTCGTACTCGATCACCCAGTCGTTGTAGACATTGCCTTCGAGGAAGAATTGGGCCGGGCAGTCGATGACGGTGTCCCCGGTATAGTCGAGCACCTCCATCGCGGCAGCGGCGGTAATCATCTTGAAGATCGACCCGGTCGGGTAGGAGCTGTTCGTCGCCCGGTTGATCAGGGGAGTCGACTTCTCGTCGTTGACCCGTTCCCACTCCTTCTGGGTGAAGCCGAGGATGAAGTCGTTCGGGTCGTAGGTCGGGTGGCTGACCATCGCCAGCACCGCGCCGGTGCGGGGCTCGAGGACCACCGCGCTGCCTCGCTCGTCGCCCTCGACTTCACCGATGGCGGCATCGGTTGCCCGCTGCAGGTCCAGGTCGATCGTCAGGACCACGTCCTTGGCGGGTCGGGGCTTGCGCTCGGCGATCAGGTTGCGCTCGGAGCGGCTCTCGCACTCGACGACCGCCAGGCGGCCGCCCGCGGTGCCGGTCAGCATCTCGTTGGCACCGTACTCCAGACCGGACCGGCCGACGAACGAGCCCTCGGCGATGGAGGGGTCAGCCTCGATGTCGTCGGCGTTGGCCTGGCTGACGTATCCGGTGATGTGGGCGGTCAGCGGCCCCTCGGGGTAGACCCGGCGGACGGTCGGCCGCATCCGGACCCCGCCCAGTGTGCCGAGCGGGTCGAGCAGGTCCTGGCCACGCTCCTCGGAGACGAGGGTGAGCGGGACGTCCCACTCGGGCTCGGCCCCGGCGTAGGCTTCCCGGATTTCGTCCTCGGTCATCTCCAGCAGGCCGCTGAGTTCGGCTAGCAGAGCCCCCTCGTCCTCGATCTCGCCGGGGACAATGCTGATCTGGAAGACATCGCCGTCGACCGCCAGCACCTCACCATCCCGGGTCAGGATCGAGCCCCGCCGGGCCGGCTCGGCGTCGAACTGCACGCAGCCATCGCCCCCCAGGTCGCGGAAGATCAAGCCTGGGGTCCAGGCCACGGCCCAGCCTTCGGCGTCCTTGGCGAGTTGGACCTCGTTCTCCTCGCTGATCGTACCGACCAGGTCAGACTCCATGGTCACGGCGACCGGTACGGTCGAGTCGAGCGTCGCCTCGCCGGTGACCTCGACCGCGACGGAGGTGAGGCCGGCCGCTTCGGCAATGCCCTGGTACCGTCCGACGAAGTCCTCGCGGTTGATCACCCCCTGGGCATCCGCCGACAGCAGGTCGTAGAGGCCGTCGTAGTCGCCCGCCGACCAGCGCTCGGCCCAAAGAGTGACGACCTCAACCGGACTCGGCCCAGTCGGGGTCGGGCTGGCGGCGGGTGTCGCCGTCGGGCCAGGCGTCGGCGGAGGCGTCGGGGCAGCGGGAGCATCGGTCGCCGGGACGGCGGTGGGGGCGGGAACGTCGCTCGGAGCCGCCACGGTGGGTGCGATCACCGCGAAGGCGGGGGAGGTGGGGGTCGGCGCGGCGGCCTGGTCGGCCTGGCCGAGGCCCCCGGCGGTCAGGACATCGCCGCGCACCAGCAAGGCCGCCGCGACCCCGATCAGGGCCAGCAGCAGGGCCGCCACGGCCCAGGGCCAACGAGCGTTGGCCCGGTGTGGCGCGGCGTAGGGGGAATGGTGACGTGCCAAATCGGAGGACCCTTCCGTGGTGGGTGTGGAGATGCGCGCGAGGGGGGAGCGTTCGTCGCGGGTGTGCGGTCCAGCATGGCGCTGGTGACCGTCCGCCCGGCTCCGGGAGGGGCGAGGGTCGCCACCCCGGGACGCTCTTCGTCGAGACCCGACCACGATTCCTAGCCTAATGCTGCCAGCCGGGAGACGGGGCGTCAAGCGAAATGGCGGGCGGGTGTGACCGCGAGGCACGGGCCCGGCGGATTTCTCGCCGGGCAGTACTTTCGTCTCGGCCTACCTTTATGAACGCCCGGGGCGGTCCGCCGGTTTCGTGCCAGCCCTGGGCGGCCCGGTCACGACCGGGCCGCCCAGCGACTCCCTCATCGGAGCCAGGCCCGGCCGATTGCCAGACCAACGGCGCAGGCTAGAAGGCCGATCCCGTTGGTGAGGGCGAGATACGCGACGGCGGCGGACCAGCGGCCATCCTCCATGAGTCCGATCGTCTCCCGGGCGAAGGCGCTGAGGGTGGTGTAGCCACCGAGGAAGCCGACGACCAGCAGCAGCCGAGTTGGGTCCGTCGTCGCCCGACCCGCCAAGACCGCGACGATGACCCCCATCAGGAGGGCGCCCGACCCGTTGACGACCAGCGTCCCCAGCGGGAATACCACCCCGCTCGTCCCCATCACCCACCGCCCGACGACGTACCGGGCAATGGCCCCCGCGAAACCGCCCACCCCGACCCAGATCACGTCCACGCGTCCTCCCGCGATGCCTCCGGACGATGGTCCCTGACCCGGTCATCGTAGCGCCAGACGACCCCTTCGACTCGCGGCGTCCCAGCGTCCCAATCGCATGACGATTCCCAGGGTCTCGTCTGCCCCGAGCCCACGGGCCCATGGACGGCCGTGCACCCCTGGTCCATCATGGGGACCACTGGATCGAGGCGAGGTCAGGCATCCGGCCATTTCCCGTCCGACCGTGGTTGGAGCGCGATGACCGCCCTGGACCCCGCCGCCCGGACCGTGGTGGCCGCACCTGACGCGCCCGATGCGCCCGATGCGCCCGATGTGAGGGCAGCCCAA
>CADCWH010000126.1 GCA_902806395.1 uncultured Thermomicrobiales bacterium
AAGACAGACAATCTTGTTCAACCGTATTCACTGGGCGGCAACGTAACTGTATAAAGCAAACATCATCAACCGTACGGGTCGGGGTAAGATCCAGATCACCCAACGCGGCCAAGACGTGCTGGCGACCCAGCCCAATCGGCTGACCGTGAACGATCTCAAGCGCTATCCAGAGTTCCTCTCCTTTCAGCGCGGGGTCACCACGAATGAGACGGATGATCGATCTGGCCGTAAGGACCCGTCACAAATATCAGAACCTGAGCAACCGCTGTTACCACCCGATGAGTCGCTTGATGCCTCCTATAATCTACTCCGCGCGAGCCTCGCCCAAGAACTCCTAGATACGGTCAAGTCGGCGTCTCCCGCGTTTTTCGAGCAGCTCGTCGTCGACCTCCTTGTCGCCATGGGTTACGGCGGATCACGGGTCGACGCCGGCCAGGCCATCGGGAAGAGTGGCGATGAGGGGATAGACGGGATCATCAAAGAGGACAAGCTTGGCCTCGATTCTGTCTATATCCAGGCAAAACGATGGGAAGGCTCGGTCAGCCGTCCAATCGTCCAAGCGTTCGCTGGTGCGCTCGAAGGCCAGCGTGCGAGGAAGGGCGTCTTGATCACCACGTCGCAATTCACCAAGGACGCTCTCGCATATGTAGATCGGATCGAGAAGCGGATCGTGCTGATCGATGGCTCACGACTGGCCGAGCTTATGCTCGATCATGGTATAGGTGTCAGCGATGTCGTCACGTACCGGGTACAGAGGCTGGACCTCACGTACTTCGGGGACGAGTGATGGTGCCTACGTCGGTTCGCTCGTCTCAGCATCGCGACACTTGGTATAGTTCCCGAAGCGCGAAAGACAGGTCCCACCGGGGCCGAGCGCGAATGCCCTCGTAGCTCAACGGATAGAGCACTTGACTTCGGATCAAGGGGTTGGGGGTTCGAGTCCCTCCGAGGGTACCAATCAAGACCATGACTGGGTGCGGCCGCACGCGGTGAGCCCGTGACTTCCCAATATGCCGCCACAAGGAGCTGACCCCGTGCGCGCCCATGTCCTATCCATCGGCGCCGAACTGCTCCTGGGGCACATCACCGATACCAATGTCACCTACCTCGCCCAAGAGATGGCCGCCAACGGCATCGACCTCGTTGGCGCGTCCCAGGTCGGCGACGACGTCGACCGGATCACCGCCGCGCTGCACCATGCGTCCGAGGACGCGGACCTGATCGTCTGCACCGGCGGCGTCGGCCCAACCGGTGATGACCTGACCCGGGAGGGCATCGCCGCATTCGTTGGGGAAGAGCCGACGGTCGACCCGACCCTGCTAGAAACCGTCCGGGCCTTCTTCGCCGCCCGGGGCCAGGAGATGCCGGAGCGCAACGCCAAGCAGGCCTGGCTCATCCCGAGCGGCGAAGCCCTCCCCAATCCGGTCGGTACCGCGCCGGGGTGGTTCGTGCGTCACGGGGACCTTCGGATCGTGGCGATGCCGGGCGTACCTCGGGAAATGTTCCGGATGTGGCGCGAGCAAGCCCTGCCCCGGATCGCCGAGGGGCTCACCGGCCGGGTCTTCGCCACGGTCACCTACAAGACGCTCGGGATCGGGGAGTCCGCCGCCGAGCAGGAACTGGCCGATCTGGTCGCCCTGCCCGACCCCGTCGTCGCGACGTACGCCAAGGACGATGGCGTCCACGTGCGGATCACGGCCCGAGCGGACGATGCGGCGACCGCCGGAGCCGCCCGTGACCGCGCCGCCGCCGAGGTCCGCCGCCGGTTGGCTCGCCACATCTATGCGACCGACGACGAGACGTTAGCCGGCGTGATCGCCGCCCGGCTTCGCCTGACCGGCCAGCGCTTGGCGATCGTCGAATCCGGGGCTGGTGCCCGCTTGACCGGGATCATCACCGCCGACCCCGACGCCTCCGCCGTCCTGGACCAGGCGATCGCCCACGTCCCCGGCGAGGGCATCGGTTCGGGCTGGACGGCCGCCTCCCTCGCCGCTCAAGTGGCCGGCGGTGACGACCTCGTCGTTGCCGCCCTCACCGTCGCCGCGGCACCTGATGGGCCGGGCGTCTATACGGCCCGCGCCATGATCGCTATCCGGGGCCCGGTCCAGGCCGATGAGGAGATGACCCTCCGGGCCAGCTACCCGGAGGTCCAGCGCCTCGCTGCGCTGGCCGCCGCCGACCTGCTACGTCGCACCCTCGCCGGGACAGCCTAACCTTTCCACCCATGCTCCGACCGCTACGACAGCGTCGCGATGATCTCGGCTCCCCGGGCCAGCATCGCCGTGCGGCGCTCTTCGGTATCGTCCTCCCATCCGCGGAGGTGGAGCAGACCGTGGACGACCAGGAACCGCACCTCCGCCGCCGTCGATATCCCGTGGTCCGCACCGTGTTCGGCGGCCCGGTCCCACGAGATCACGAGGTCGCCGCCCCGAACTGTGTTGTCTCCCGTGCCGCCGTTCTCGTCGCGTGGGAATGTCATGATGTCCGTCGGGGAGGGGTCGCCCAGGAACCGGCCATGGAGCGCGGCCAGGTGATCGTCGGAGACGATCGCCACCGCGACCTCCCAAGACCCCGTCGCGCCCTCAGCCCGGAGCGCATCTCGGACCAGCATGTCGATTGCCTCGGCATCGACCGGTGGTTCGTCGGGGTGGTCCACGACGACCGTCACGTCGGTGACCAAGGGACCGGCGTCCGGACCGTCCACCATTCCCGGGCACACGCTGTCCTCCGGTGCGGTCAGGAGCGAGACGCGAGGATCTCGCGCACGATCTCGTTCACCCGGCGGCCGTCGGCCCCCTTGCCGGCCCGCTCGATCGCGACCGGCATGACCAATTTCATATCCTTCGGCCCTGACGCCCCGACTTCGTCAGCCACGGCGGTCACCAGGGCACGGATCGCTTCATCGTCGAGCCCAGCGGGCAGATACCGCTCCAGCACCTCGAGCTGCTCGCGCTCCCGGGCCGCCAGGTCATCTCGTCCGGCCGCCTCGAACTGCTCGATCGACTGGCGGAACTGCTTGGCCTGCCGGCCGAGACTCTCTACCTCCGCATCCTCGTCGAGCGGCTGCCCAGCCGCGATGCTGGCGTTCTTCAGCCCGGACAGTAGGTAACGGAGGGTGTCCCGCGAACCGGTGTCGCCGGACCGCATCGCCGCCTTCATGTCTTCGGTGAGTCGCGTCGCGATCGGTCCGGCCGCGCGGGTCTGGTCCGTCATCGATTGCCCTTCGCCTCTCTCCACACGAATCAGCCGTCTGCGTGGTGGTCCTCGGGTCAGCCGAGCGGTGCCTGTAGCTCGTGGCCACCCAGGA
>CADCWH010000127.1 GCA_902806395.1 uncultured Thermomicrobiales bacterium
CCCGTCCGCCGCGAGATCGCTCGCCGCTCCCTGGCCAAGCTGCTCCAGGACGGCCGCATCCACCCCGCCCGGATCGAGGAAGTGGTGGCCAAGTGCCGCCAGGAACTCGACCAGGTGATGCGGGAGGAGGGCGAGAAGGTCGCCTACGAGGCCAACGTCGCCGGTCTCCACCCGGACCTGGTCAAGCTGCTCGGGCGCCTCCGCTTCCGGACCAGCTACGGTCAGAACGTCCTCCACCACTCGTTGGAGACGTCCCTGATCGCCGCCGCCCTCGGCGCCGAGTTGGGGGCCGATATCAACGTCTGCAAGACCGCCGCCCTGCTCCACGACATCGGCAAGGCCGTGGACCACGAGGTCGAGGGCCCCCACGCCCTGATCGGGGCCGACATCGCCAAGCGTCTCGGCCGCTCGGCCAAGATCGTCCACGCCATCGCTGCCCACCACAACGAAGAAGAACCGCAGACGGTGGAAGCCTTCATCGTTGCCGCCGCCGACGCCATCTCCGGCGCCCGGCCCGGCGCCCGGCGGGAGATGGTCGAGGCCTACATCAAGCGTCTGGAGGCCCTGGAAGGGGTCGCGAACTCGTTCGAGGGCGTCGAGAAGTCGTTCGCCATCCAGGCCGGTCGCGAAGTCCGGATCCTGGTCGCCCCGACCGGCATCGATGACCTGGGGGCCAGCCGTCTGGCCCGCGACGTGGCCAAGAAGATCGAGGAGAGCCTGGAATACCCTGGCCAGATCAAGGTCACGGTGATCCGAGAGACCCGGGCGGTCGACTATGCCCGGTGATCCTGGTGCCGGGGCCGGCAGTGACCCGCTCCCCCGACACCTCGTTCGCTCGCTGGCTAGGACGGGCCGGTGAGCGATGAACGCGCGGCTCCGGCGGGCCCGACCCGATCCGGGTCCACCGAGGGTCCCGCCAACCTGCGCCTGCTGATGGTCGGTGACGTGATGGGCTCCCCGGGGCGCAAGGCCCTGCGCCGGCTACTCCCGGCCGTGCGCCGGGAGGCTGCGGCCGACCTGGTGATCGCCAATGGCGAGAACAGTGCTGGGGGGCGGGGAATCAGCGTCCGGACCGCCAATGAACTGCACGAGGCCGGGGTGGACGTGATCACCACCGGGAACCACATCTGGGCCCAGCAGGATGTCGAGCAGGCGCTGGCCGACGACCGCCTTCGGGTCCTGCGCCCGCTCAACTTCCCACCCGGCTTGCCCGGACGGGGTGCCGTGACGGTCACCGTTCAGGGCGTCCCGGTCACCGTCGTCAGCCTGATGGGCAGGGTCTTCATGACCCCGCTCGACAACCCCTTCACGGTGATCGACCGCCACCTCGACGCCATGCGCGGTGGCGGGACTCCCCGCCCGATCGTGGTAGTCGACTTCCACGCCGAGGCCACGTCCGAGAAGGTCGCCATGGGTTGGCACCTCGCCGGTCGGGTCAGCGCGGTCGTCGGCACCCACACCCACGTCCCGACCGCCGACGCCCGGGTTCTCCCCGGGGCGACTGGATACGTCACCGACGTGGGGATGGTCGGCCCGCGCGATTCGGTGATCGGGTCGGCAGTCGCCCCCACACTGGAACGGTTTGTGACGGGGCGGTCCCGTCGTCTGCCCGTTGCGGATGGCATCGTCTCCCTCAACGCGGTGGTGGTCGAGCTCGACCGTCTCCGCGGCACCTGTCTCTCCATCCGCCGCCTCGACCGCGACGACACCCTAACCGCCTGACCCCGGATCGCCGACCTCGCCACCGACCGGCCTCGCCGTCTACCGACCGCCGACGTTCGACCGCCGTCTTCCGCCGCCATCTCCGGAGGGACCCACGTGAACCGCTTCCTGAGCAAGCTCGACCTGCGCGACATCAAGATCGATCCCCGGGGCTCTCGCTTCCCCCCCGACGCCGATGATGCCCCGACCGAGGAGGAGGGCTCCGCTCTCCCCGACCTGCGCCAGGCCCAGGCCGACGAGGCCGAGGCCGTCGTCCGCGGCGAGGATTGGGAGATGGGCCACGACCCCTCCCGTCAGGTAGCCCTGACCGGTACCGTCGACGAGGATGATGCGGACGACCGGGGCGATACGGCCCCCGCAGACCAGGAAGACGCGGCGCCCGTCGCGGATGTCGACACCATGTCGCCGTCGGCCCACCGGTGGCACGCCGCGGGTGACTCGGCAGACATGCCGCCGGCTGACATGATGGGCGCCTCGGGGACACCGTCGCCGATCAACCCCGCCCTGGGGTCGCCCCCCGACGACCCTGCCCTCCACTCGTTCCCGGCCGGGCCCACCGACCACTGGCAACGCGGCGGCTCCGCGACCGGCGACGCCCGGGTTCGGATGGCCCCCTCCCCGGGGAGCAGGGACCATGCCCTAGACCCTTCGAACGATGACCGCGACCTCGCAGCTGCCCGAGACACGGATCTTGGCCCCGTTGCTGGCTTCGGCGGCGACGTGGGCGCCGGGGGCGAGAATTCCCCCCGCTCGGGCGGGGACATCGGGACCGGGGACGGCGGCTCCTACGCCGCGACCGCCG